>JBGASE010000187.1:0-6572 GCA_044229875.1 Pyrinomonadaceae bacterium
GCACGCAGAAAATACGAGATCATTCCGCGTTCAAGTATCGCTTCGCCGGATCCGACAGTCGCCGCGATCTCAGCACGTTTTTTGTCGTTAAGCTTCTGACCGCTTCTCATCGCCACCACTGCGTCAAGTACCTGTTTGTAGACCGGTGCATAGCCGACGTTCGGAAAGGTCCTCATCAATCGGTCACGAGCGCCGACCGAATAAAAGTCCTTCGAAACCCGATCGAGCCCCGAAAGGACGTTGCCGTACGTTGAGGTCCGTTTCGCATCAGCCTTGATCCATGCGTCGAGGCGGGCTTCTTCGGCTCTTCGCGTCGCAACGAAATTTGAACGGTTGAGCGCGACGATCGCGCCCTCGTAGGCCTTTCGGCCGTTGTCGATGTTCGCGACGTCGCCCTGAAGCGCGACTCTTTTTTCTTCGTCTTCGGCGCCGACAGCGACCAGCGCGTTGCTCCATGAGCTGAGGAAATCGACGAGAAACGGGAAGTTCGTCGTTTGCGAATATTCGACCGTCTGACTCTCACGATAACGCGTCGTTCCGCCCGGGAATCCCATCACGAAAACGAAGTCGTTGTCTTTGACCCCGTCGAGCGAGACCGTCAGGTGCTTTTTGGGTTTGAACGGCACGTTGTTGGCCGAATACGGCGCCGACTTGCCGTCGGGCGCGACATAAGCGCGAAGGAACGTGAAATCGCCGGTATGACGTGACCATTCGAAGTTGTCAGGATCACCGCCATAAAATCCGATCATTTGCGGCGGCGCGTAAACGACGCGGATGTCTTTAATCTCGACCGTCTCATAAAGATAGTAAAAAAAGCCGCTGTTGAGCATTCTGACCTGAATCGCCGTTCCTTCCGGAGCTTTGGCCTGTTCAGATTCCTGAAGCTTCTTAGCGTTGTCGGCAAGCGCCTTTGCGAGCGCCTCTCCGCTCAACGATTCGGTTCCGGCCTTGACCTTCGCCGTCACGTCTTCGACGCGGTTCGTGAGAAAGGCGCTGTAGTCCTTCGCCGGAAGTTCGGTCTTCATCGAATCGGCCTTGTAGCCATCCTTACCGTAATCCATGCCTGGCTTTGAAGCCGCGACAAGCGCGTCAAACCCGCAGTGATGATTGGTCAGAATCAGGCCTTGCGGCGAGACGAATTCAGCCGTACAGCCGATGCTGAGCTGGATCACGGCATCCGAAATGTCGACACCGTTCGGGTTGTAGAGATCGATCGGCTTGATCTTCAGACCTTTCTCTTTGAGCGGAAGCGTCGCGATTTTGTCCGGCGTGAACATGCCTTCATCCGGCGCGGCGATCGCGGGCGTGATTACGCCCGTCACGATCGAAAAACACATCACTGTTGAAATCAGTGCTCGAATTGAATTTCGCATATTTGAGTTCCTTATCCTGTAATTAGAAATCTGTGTTCAAAAGTTGATTCTATCGCATCGTGCGTCAAAAATCATGACATCGAAAAGGGCGAGCCGAAATCGCGGCCCGCCCTGATCGGAATGAAATGGTCTTCAGCCTAACCCTGTTTTTCAAGTACGGTCGCTTCCTGCGGGAGGAAAAAGCGCGGATTCACCGGTTTATCGTTAAGGCGAAGTTCGTAATGAAGATGCGGTCCGGTGGATCGTCCGGTTGAACCGACGAGCCCGATCAGATCGCCCCGCGAAACGGTTGCTCCGACTTCGATCTCGATCTTCGAAAGATGACCATAGCGCGTCGTGATTCCGTTTCCATGATCGATCTCGATCATGTTTCCGTAGCCGCCCTGCCATCCGGCTTTGATGACGATGCCGCCGCCCGGCGCACGAACTTCGTCGCCCTTTTCACCGTCAATATCCATTCCGGCGTGGAATTCGTAGCTGCGGCCGCCGAACGGATTGCGGCGGAAACCGAATTCGTTGTTGATTTTGCCCGAATGTGCCCACATCGACGGCAGGCTCGCCGGATTGGCACCGGCCTGAATCGCACGAAGGCGCTTCTCGATTTCCGAACTTTGCGAACTGTCGATATCGTCACCGGTGATCTGAAGATCCGAATCCGGGCCGCCGCTGTTTATCGTATACTGATCGGCCGATTCCGGTCTGACATAATCCGGCGATTTCGGCTCGTTTACCACAACCGGAACCGCGACTTGCGCGACGATGTTATTTTCGGGTGTGAATTCTTCTTTGGCCAATGCGCTTGAGCGGCTCAGGCCGATCGCACCGACGGTGACCAGCGCAGATGCGCACAGAAAAGCCGCGAGACTTGAATGGAGTAACTGTTTCGAAATCTCGACACGACGAATATAGATCTTTGATTTAGTTGTATGTGTTAATAAAAAACTGTAATTCTTTTTGCTATTTTGCATTACGCTTTAAAAGCTCCTTTCAATGATTTCGTCCGAAAATCCAGCGTTTCAGGACGAGGAATCACGCAGGTACAGCCGCAAGCGACTTAACGCGATACCTTACCGAAGATTAAAAACCTTCGAATCAAGGGGGTCGAAATTCAATTGAATGTTAATGAATAACGTAAACGAATTGTCTGAAACTTAGCATACGAGAGGCTCAAACGCAAGCGTTTTCGCGTTCGTGAGCAAACAACGCCCCGCTAAACTCACAATTCAAACGGCTTACGCTCAATCGTTCGAGCGGCGGCTTTCCCGGAATGCCCGGAACACCATCACGCCGACAACGATAAAAACCGCGACGAATGCCAAGAAGATCAGGATCTTGATGGCCGTCGTGATAAATCCGATGAGCCCGATCAATCCCTTCAAAAGGGCGATCACCAAAGCCAGGACTACCAAAAGGCTGCTGCCAATTCCTGCGGCGGCTTTCAAATAAAACGACATAACTTGAACCTCACTAAATCACCACAGGACCGCTTAATAAAAACAACCAACGCCGTCCCGTTTCCATAATAGCCCACGCTCAGCTGTTTCGCCAACTTCTTGATTCCCGGCGTTCCGAAGAATCGTAGCTGCCGCTCCCGTAATCGGACGAGGCCGCGATCAGTCCCGATCGGCCGGACCGCGATTCATACGCGGAATTTGAATCGGATTTGAAGAAGATGCTCCTCAGGATGTAAAGACCTAGCCCGATCAGCAGCACCGGCAACAAACCGCGTACGAGAAACCGTAGATCGAGGAACGAAAGCAACCCGATAACGACCAGAAATATCGCCCAGATCTTCAGGCTTCCGGAAAATCTCTGCCCCAGGACGTTCTCTGCGCCTTCCGGAATCATGCCGCGCCGGATCATCCGCGCCGTCTTCCACGCGTCGACCGCCGAGTACAGCCACATCCCGAGAAATCCGAAAAAGAAAAGCACCTTGCCCGATTCGAGCATCAACTGGAGCAATCCCACCGAGACGCCGAAATGCGCCAGCGCCTTGCCCGTCTGACCGTTGTACGCGGCCCCGAGTCCGGGGCAAAACGACAGCACCAATGCAAAGAACGGAGAAGTCGTGCTGCTCACGAACTGCGAATACGAACCGGAATCCTGATTCTTCAACAACTGAACGCCCTGGACGATGCAATCCTGACAATACGGGAACCCCTTGATCCGATGATCGCATGCCGGACAGAGCGGCTTGCCGCATCCGTTACAGTTGACGTTCGCCGGATTGTAACTGTGATAGGCGCAGTTCATCGGCTGCCCCCCTGGCCGTCAACGAAAACTCCCTGAACCGGTTCGGCCGGTTTCGCTGCCGCCGGTTGGTTACCGAGAACAATCTCAGTGCTTTGTTTGTAGGTCTCTTCGGCGAGTTCAACTCCGCGCTGATAGGCATCGGCCGAAACCGTCTGATTGAAGATGAAGGCCGCGAAGACCAACATCATCAAAACCGAAGCAAACTGCGGGACAGGAATCGGAAAACTGAACCCGCGCATCCACTCCGTCAGTCGGGACGTCCACGACGCACGAACCTCAGCGGCGTCCGAGGTTCCGATCGTTGCCTGAAGAATCCGTGCATGGAGCGCCGCCGGCACCGGCAATTCATCTGTTTTGTACGTATAACAGGCGGCGATCGACCGGACTACAGCTCCCGGCAGATCGGTGCACGAATCGCAAAGTACTGCGTGCCGTTCCCAACGATGAAAGAGCGTCGCCGGCAGGAATCCGTCAAGATAGTCCGTTAGATGTTCTTCAAAATCGTCGCAGACCATCGAGGTTTCAGGCATCGTCATCGACAGCACGCGCGCTTCAAGGTGCGTCATTGAGCGTTTCGGCGTCGCGATCCGCTGACAGGCGTTGAGCGCATCCTTAACCTCGTTCAGCAATGAGTGACAGATCGGGCACTTCAGCGCATGCGCGGCGACGGCGCGATGCGATGACCGATCGAGGCCGCCGTCGAGATATTCTGACAGGCATTCCTCAAACTCGGCGCATTCAATTGTTCGTTCGGTTTCGTGTTTCATTCCGTCACCCCTTGAAAAAGATATTCTGCGAAATCGTTGACGGTTTGACGCCGGCTGTCGCTCTTTTTGCCCTTTTTCATATCGTCACCACCCTCATTCTTCGCAGTATTTTCGCCAACTCGATCCGTCCGCGGTTGATCCGCGATTTGACCGTTCCTTCCGGTATTTTCAGAACATCGACGATTTCCTGATAACTCAACTCCTCGATATCGCGAAGGATCACGCATGTCCGCAAATCGGTCGGAAGCCGGTCGATGCCGTCCTGAACCTGCGCGGCCAGTTCTTTACGCTCCATTTCCTTCTGCGCCGAGCCGCCGACCGATCGCAGATGAAACGTATGATCTTCGACATCGTCCGCCATTGAATCCTGCGGATTCCTCTGACGGTGCCGGTAATCGTCGATTATCAAATTTCTCGCCAGCCGCATCAGCCAGTTCGAAAGATCGCCCTGCTTCGGATCATATTGCTCGAGCGTCCTGTAAATCCTGATGAAAACGTCCTGCGTCAGATCCTCAGCCGCCTCGGCGCTCGACGTGAACCGATACGCGAGATTGAAAATGCGGCGCGAATACTGCGTCACGATCTCTTCCCAAGCGGAACCGTCTCCGGCGCGGCAACGCCGCACAAGTTCAGCCCCATTAGTTTCCGAAGCTACCTTAAATGCTTCCAACGCTCTTTACTCCAACCGGAATTACTTCAGCCAAAGCGACAAGAACCATGCTGCGTCCTGTCAGAACTCCCTACGAGCCGTTTTCGCAAAAAGTTCCGTTGCCCTGCGCTTTTTTACATTTCGATAACGTTTGCGTTACTCTTTTGTCTTTGCTTTCGGCGCAATCCCGCCAAGCGGCGCGCCGCATGTAACATTCTTAATCCAGAAGTGGCGAACTTCAAGGGATGGAGACCGACGACTTTGCGAAAATCCATCAAATTCATATTTCTTGCGCTGTTTGCGATCTTCCTTTTCTGGTTCTTCGGCCGGAATCTTGACTGGCAGGAAGTCTCTGCGAGTCTAAAGCGCGCAAATCCGCTGCTCATCGTCGCGGCCGTTTCGATCATTTGTTTCGGCTATTTTCTGAGAGCGATCCGATGGAAGGTTCTGCTTGAGCCGATCACGGAGTCGTCGCTCAAAGAACTATTCGCAACGACAACGGTCGGGTTCGCGGCGGTGTTCTTTATCGGGCGCGCCGGCGAGATCGTGCGGCCGATGTGGCTTCCGATGCGTGATCCGCGCGTCCGGCCGTCGGCCGCGCTCGTGACGCTGCTGCTTGAGCGGATTCTCGACCTCGCCGCGCTGATCAGTTTCTTTTCGGTAACGCTTATCTGGTTCCAGTCGCCGACCGGGCACGAGCTTCAGTTCTCGTACGTCAAGATCGTCGGCAATCTGCTGTTGGCGGGAATGCTTGTCGGTTTCGCAAGTTTGGTCATTTATCAGCGTTACGCCGAATCGATCATCGGCTGGATGACGCGATTTACCGATCGAAGGTATTTTCCGAAGCGTTTGCGGCGGATCATCCTGAGCCTGATGAAGCAGTTGGCGGCATCGCTCAAGATTCTCAAGAGCGCACGTGAACTGTTCTGGGTCGTCTTCTGGACCGTTCTGCTCTGGCTGTCGATCGCGGTTCCGACGTGGTTCGTGATTCTCGCCTTCAATCTCAATATCGAGATCTCGCTCGCCGGGGCGATGTTCGTCATGTTCTGGGCGGCGCTCGGATCGCTGATCCCGACTCCGGGCGGCGCAGCGGGTGCGTTCCATGCGGTCACGGCCGGCGGTTTGATATTTCTCAACGTCGAGGCGAACGACGCGGCGGCAGTATCGATCGTCATGCATCTCGTTTATTTTGCGCCGGCGCTGATCTTCGGATTTTTCTATCTATTCCATGGCGATATTTCGATCGCGCGGTTCCGCAGCCTACTCTCGGGCGAACACGCGGTCGAGGATGTCGAGCACGAAAACGACGCCGCGCCGGCCAACTGAGACACGGCCCGAAGGCCGGTCATCTTGACTTTCAACGGGCGGCAGGACAAAATCCAGAACGAATTGCGGTTCCGGAAGTCATTAATTTACAATGCGTTGCCCATTTTGCGGACATCTTGAAGACAAAGTCGTCGACTCGCGCGCGTCGAAGGAAGGCGATTCGATCCGCCGGCGCCGCGAGTGTCTCCTCTGCGGCCGGCGCTT
>JBGASE010000024.1:0-29575 GCA_044229875.1 Pyrinomonadaceae bacterium
GGTGTTGACATCGAAAATCTGATTCGTGCCTCAAACCGGGCGACGAAGTTGATCTGCGAACTCGCCGGCGGAACCGACGCGGGATTCGTCGACGTCTATCCGACAAAACAAGAAAGGAAGTCGGTCGAATCAAACGACATCGAACATGCCGTGAGACGCCTCACCGGCCTCGACGTTTCAGCTGATGAAATCGATCGCATCCTGAAGAGTCTCGGTTTTCAATCGCAAATCGCAAATCGCAAATCGCAAATCTACCTGGTTCCTTCCTGGCGCCACGACGTAAATATCGAAGAGGATCTCGTCGAAGAAGTGGCAAGGATTATCGGCTACGACAAGATCGGGGAAGAACTGCCTCCGGCGTTTGGTGCCGGCGAATATCAGCCGAATGAGATGCGCAAGTTTCATCTGCGCCAGACGCTTTCAAGCCTCGGGTTCGACGAGGCGATTTCATACAGTTTCATCGACGCAAAATACGACGATCGGTTCGAGCTTGTCGACGGGCTGGTCCAGCCGGACGCCGACGAAAAGTTCATCTCGCTTCAGGATTCGATCATCGAAGGCGCGACGCGAATGCGCGCGAGCCTCCTTCCGGGACTACTTGAGGCCCTGAGAACGAATCTAAACCATCAGCAGCGAAACATCGCACTATACGAACTCGGGAAGGTATTTGCCGCGTCGGCCGATGAAACGGGTTTGCCGCTCGAACGTGAATTGTTCTCGATCGTCATGAGCGGAAGTGAACTGACTGCAAACAAAGCTCTTGCGGGCGCGGAATTCGATTTTTACTCGGTCAAAGGGGCGCTCGAAAGCGCGCTCGACGCGATTCACTGCGCGCCGCTGACGTTTGCCGCTGATAACGTCGCGCATCTTCGTCCGGGCCAGGCGGCGACGATCTCGCTCGGCACACGCCGTGTCGGAACGATCGGCCGCTTGAAGGACGAGATCTGTGCACAATTCAAGTTCCGGCAACCCGTGTTCGTCGCTGAGATCGATCTTGCATCCGTTCTCGCCGCCGAATCTGCGCCGATACTGTACCGTCCGCTCGCGATCTATCCGTCGGTTCAACGGGACGTTTCGTTCGTCATCAAACGCAGCCTGACATTCGGAGAGATCCGCGATGCCGTTCTGGCCGAAAACTTCGAATTGCTCCGCCACGTCGGTTTCGCCGATCTTTATGAAGGCAAAGGAATTGCGGGCGACGAACGATCACTGACGATCCGATTCGAATACCGGAGTGACGAACGGACGTTGCTCGAAGAAGAAGTCGAACGCGTTCACGCAGCGATTCTGCGCGCGCTGAAGCAACGATTCGGTATTGAGCCGAGGGTTTGAAAAGTGGAAAAGGGGAAAAAGGGGGAAAGGTAAAAAGGGAAAAGGGAAAAGGAAAAGGAAAAAGAAAAAGGAAGAATGAAGAGGGAAAACGTTAAGAGTTAAGGGTGAAGAGTGAAGAGTACGAGATCGGTGCGACGAACCCGCAACATGACAACGATCGACCATTGCTCACCTTTTAATTTTTCACTTTTCCACTTTTCCACTTTTCCACTTTTTCACCTTTTCACCTTTCCACTTTTCCACTTTTCCACTTTTCCTCCTTTTCACTTTTTACGTTTTCCTTTTTACTTTTTACTTTTTACTTTTTACTTTTCCCTTTTTACTTTTATAATCAGAACGCATCGGAACCCCAACTTGGAACTTTGGAGAAAGCAATGAACGGACTCGCCGGAATGGAAAAATTCTCGCATCTCGAAGACAAGATCTATTTAACGATCGAGAACGTCAAGAAGATTCGCGATGAAAAAGAGAAGCTTGAGAGCGAACTGCGTTCACTTCGCCATGAAGTGAGCAGTCTTTTGTCAGAAAAAAGCCGGCTCGAAGTCAAGATCGAGGATCTGTTGTCAGAACGCGACGCGATCCAGCTCAAAGTCGAAGCGATGCTCGACGCGATCACCATTATTGAACCCGATGTCGCCGAGGCGCTCGGCCGCTGATCCCGATGCTTGGAGAAATGAGAGGACGAACCGACGTGACCGAACAATCGATCCGAGTTGAGATTTATAATCAGACGTACAATATCCGTTCCGACGGCGACAATGAGTACATCATGCGTCTCGCGGAGTATGTCGATGGCAAAATGCGCGAGATATCGTCAGGAACGCTGACGGTAGATTCGCTTAAAGTTGCGATCCTTGCGGCGCTCCACATTGCCGATGAATTTCATCAGTTGAAGAATCTGCAGGAGCAGACTGACGCCCAGATCGCCTCGCGAAGCGCCGAGATGACCGAAATGCTCGATCACGTCTTCAAACAGCGCGACGCCAGCCCGCAGGAACTCGAAACGGAACAATGAAAGGATTTCGGATTGCGGATTTGTCAGACGTCAGATTTCAGACGTCAGACGTCAGTTTTCAGGTTCAGGATTCCAGATCCAACTCCAAAATCGAAAATCCAAAATCCAAAATCCCACTCCGCGTGTTATAATTCTTGCCAGCGGAAGAACTCTACTGCGGGGTTCGTCACCAGACGACATAATAATTGAGCCAACACTAATTGATCGGGAGGCCAATGCCGTCGTTCAGTGCGGTCTTTCAAAGTCAGAGACTCGCCGGAGAACACGGCTCAGATGCATCGGATTCGTCCGGAGCAAAAAGCCGCCCACCTGTCTATACAGGTTCAATTTTTCCGTCTGAACGGCCATCGCGGTTCTCTTCTGCAAATCACTTTTTTCGCGTCTCAAGCCGGGTTTTCCGGCTTGAGACTTTTTAACTCTATGAAGGTATTGATGATCGGCGACGTCGTCGCGCGTCCGGGGCGGCGGATCGTCGTCGAGAAGATTGCTCAGATCCGCAACGATTTCGGGATCGACATTGCAACAATGAATGCCGAGAACGTTGCCGGCGGATTTTCGATCACCCCGCCGATCGCCGAAGAGCTTTTCGCCGCCGGCATCGACCTCATGACCTCGGGCAATCACATTTTCGACAAGCCCGAGGTGATTCCGTATATTCAGGCAAATCCGAAACTTCTGCGTCCGGCGAATTATCCGCCGTCGACGCCCGGACGCGGTCTTTTCGTCGGCGAAATCAATGGTTTCCGAATCGCTGCTCTGAACCTCATGGGACGCGTCTTCATGCCGACGGTCGACGATCCTTTTCGCGCCGCGAACGATTGCGTGCGGGCGATTCCGGATGACGTCAGGATCAGGCTCGTCGACATGCACTGCGAGGCGACAAGCGAAAAGTATGCGATGGGTTGGTTCCTGAACGGCAGGGTCTCGGCGGTCGTCGGCACGCACACGCACGTTCCGACGGCAGATGAGCGGATCCTCGACAAAGGCACCGCCTACATTACCGATCTCGGCATGACCGGCAGCTACGCCGGCGTCATTGGCATGGAAAAATCGGGGGTCATCGAACGCTTTACCAAATTCCCCGCCCAACGCGCCGAACACTCAAAAGGCGACGTCTGGCTCTGCGCCGTCGTCATCGACATTGATGAATCAAGCGGCCGCGCGATTTCGATCGAGCGGCTAAAGATCACCGAGTAAAACTACGCCGCGGCTTGCCGCCCGATGTGCGGCGACACTCGGTGTCGCCGAGGATGCCCCGTCACCGTACCCCGCGGCTTCGCCGCCCTTCCCCGGGTTTGCGCCATTCGATCCTCTTGAAATCAACTTCCAACGGCTCGCGCGTCGACCTGCGCTTGTTCCAAATCCTTGAGCTTGAGTATGGATACTCGTCGGGATGACTTACCAGCCCTGCTCTTACAGGATTTAGATGTATGTAGTTCACCTTCTGAATGAGGGTTGTCTCGTTGTTAATCGAAAAGGAATTCGGATGAGCATCCCAAAGTGAATAGGTGTGATTGCGCGACCGATCGTTCGTCCGAAGCTTCTCAAGCGAAGTAAAGTACTCGCGATCCTTTAAATAATCTATCACCCGCCGCGCAGAAATCCCGTTGAAATATCGTAAGGAATCGGTGATCGATCGAGAACTATCGGTGATCAGGTGCATATGATCCGGCATGATTACATAGGCGAATATCAGAATTCCGGATGACTTTCTGGCTTCGTCGAGTGCGTCGCAGACGACGTCCGCGATATCGCTCCTCCGAAACACCGGCAATCGGTCCCGGGTAACACTTGTGAGGTAAAAGAATGGCGAGCCTGGTGAGATCTTCATAATGTAAGCGATTTGCGGCAGAGCCGCTTGATGGTCAGGAGGCGTCGTTACGGCGACACCCAGTGTCGCCGCACATCGGGCGGCAAGCCGCATAGTGAAACGTATTCAAAAAATCGCGAATCGGCCTGAATGCCGATCCGCGATCTAATTGAACCCGATTCCTTAGCCGGTTTAGCTTTGCATTGACGCGAGGAACTCGGCGTTGGTTTTGGTTTTGCTGAGCCGTTCGAGGACGACTTCCATCTGTTCGACAGGCGACAGCGGGTTGAGAACGCGTCGCATGACCCAAATTCTTGCCAGATCCTCTTTTCCGAGGAGAAGTTCTTCCTTACGCGTACCCGACCGTTGAAGATCGATCGACGGGAAGAGGCGCTTGTCCGACAGCCGGCGGTCAAGATGAATTTCCGAGTTGCCGGTTCCCTTGAACTCTTCGAAGATCACGTCGTCCATTCGCGAACCCGTGTCGATCAACGCGGTGGCGATGATCGTCAGCGATCCGCCTTCTTCGATGTTGCGGGCCGCGCCGAAAAACCGCTTCGGACGCTGCAGCGCGTTCGAATCGATACCGCCCGAAAGGATCTTGCCCGACGGCGGAACAACGGCGTTGTGCGCACGTGCAAGGCGTGTGATCGAGTCGAGCAGGATAACGACGTCGCGTTTATGCTCGACAAGGCGTTTCGCCTTCTCGATCACCATGTCGGCGACCTGGACGTGCCGCGTCGGCGGTTCGTCAAAGGTCGATGAAATAACTTCGCCCTTGACCGACCGCTGCATGTCCGTGACTTCTTCCGGACGTTCATCAATGAGAAGCACGATCAATGTCACTTCGGGATGATTCTCGGTGATCGAATTCGCCATCGTCTGAAGCAGCACCGTTTTACCTGTGCGGGGCGGCGCGACGATGAGTGCGCGCTGGCCTTTTCCGATCGGCGTCACGAGATCGATGACGCGGGCTGAAATGTTCTCAGTCCCGGTCTCCATCTGGAGCTGTTCATCCGGATACAGCGGCGTCAGATTGTCGAAAAACACCTTTTCACGCGATTGTTCGGGAGCCTCGAAATTGATCGCCTCGACCTTGATCAGCGCAAAATAGCGTTCTCCCTCCTTCGGCGGACGGATCTGTCCGGATACCGTATCGCCGGTCCGAAGATCGAATTTTCGGATCTGAGACGGGCTGACATAAATATCGTCGGGTCCGGGAAGATAGTTGTATTCAGGCGCGCGGAGAAATCCGAACCCGTCCGGCAGCGTTTCAAGAACACCTTCCGAGAAAATGAAACCGCTCTTTTCCGTTTGTGCCGCAAGAACCTTGAAGATCAGTTCCTGCTTCCGCATTCCGGAAGCGCCTTCGACGCCCATTTCTTTCGCGATATGCGTCAACTCTGAAATCGACATGTCTTTAAGGACCGTCAGGTCAAGACTTGCGCCTGCGGGCGGCGGATTTTCAGATCTTCGTTTCGGTTCAGGAGGCGCCTCCTGTGAAACCGCTTCTTCAATTTCTTCTTCAGGTGCTGCGGGCGCAGGCGCTTCCGCGCGACTTCTCTTAGTCACCTTCGGTTTTGCTATTTTGGTTGCCATGTTTTTTCCGTTTGCCAATTAGGGTAGTTAAAATTGCAGTAAATGCAGAGATTCGGGATTCCGCACAGATATCTTTACAAATCCGACTAATATGAAAAGCTAAACTCGTGGAGAAATATGTCTGGAAAGTTCAGTATTTGTGCTTAAGCTCTCGAGCTTTCTCAAAACCCTTGAGTTTTCTGGAATGGCTAATTATTACAGACAATAAGTTCAAAAATCAACTTGTTTTTTGAAAATTAGCCAATGAATTTTCAATTACCGACCAAACCGCGTCTCTTCCCTTTCCTGTCTCGGCCGAATACGGAATCACTGCACGATCAGGAATCGCGTTTTCGATCACGCGAATATTCTTCACCAATTCATTCTTGGACAGTTTGTCGGATTTCGTCGCGACGACAATCGCATTTTTTTGATGAAACGTGAGCCACTCACTCAAATTAAGGTCAAGTTCCGAGGGCTTGTGACGAGAGTCGACTAATTGAATAAATAGCACAAGCTCGCGCCGGTTGGCAAGATATTCTTCAGCCATCTTGCCCCAGTCCTTGCGCATCGTCTTCGACACCTTTGCGTAACCGTAGCCTGGCAAGTCGGCAAAGTAGAACGAATCGTTGACGAAAAAGAAGTTGATCGACTGCGTCCGGCCGGGCGTATTCGATGTTCGGGCAAGACCTTTACGATTCAGCAAAGAATTGAGAAGACTGGACTTGCCGACGTTGGATCGCCCGAGAAATGCGATCTCGGGACGTCCGTCGGCGATCCAGTGCGATCGCTCGAACGCGCTCTTGACGAACTCCGCTGAGGTGATTTTCATTTCGGTTATTCTTGCGAAGCGGTGAGACGATGTCAATCCGCGCGGTCGTTCGCAAAATGCCGCTCATGAATTGCGCCGGCGCCGGCGCTGGGAAACAAATACAATTCTCAAAAAACGCAGCATCGAGCGTTTCGCCGAAGTTCGTCGCCGCCGATTATGGTATAAGTTACTTGATCGGAACTGAGAACCCGGCGTCATCCTTGAAAAATGCGGTTGGTGACCTCGTTCGCGGTAAGTTTTCGTTTATTCAGACGGCGATCCGCTCGCAATTCAGCTATGAACAAACATGCATCAAAATTTCTTTTCGCACTTTTCTTCATTTCGGCTTTTGTCATCTCCGGTGTCGCACAAGAGAGTGTTCCGGTCGAAAAGGAGCCGATGCACAGACTCAAACTGGAAAACGAGTTCGTGCGCGTTTTCGATGTCCTCGTCCCGATCGGGAAATCGACGCAATTTCACGTTCATGTTTATGACGGAATCAGTATCAGGATGAGCAATACGCAAATCGTCGATGAAACGCCTGGCGGCGAAAAGGCGCCGTTCGAAATCACGTTCGGCGCAGCCACCTTCAGCTCCCGGACGTCGCCTCAGACACACCGCGTCATCAACAGTGGAAAGAGCGACTTTCGCAACATTCTTATCGAATTGCTGACGCCGAAGAATGCCGTTCGCCCGATCGCATTTCCGGTCCTTTCGGACGGCCACGTGATCCTGATCGACAACGATCGTGTGCGAATCAACCGACTGATCCTGAAACCGGGCGAATCGTCGAAGATGCACACCCACCAGATGCACGGCCTCGGACTCGTTCTTTTCGATTCGAAGATCGAGATCTCTTTACCCGACGGGACAAAGCGAAACCTTGAAGCGAAGGCCGGCGATGCGGTCTGGCAAAACAAGGGAACGGCGCATGTGATCAAGAACACCGGAACAACCGTTTTTGAGGCGATTGATATCGAATTGAAATGATTTCCGACCGATTAACCGGCACCCGATTCGAATCCGAACCTGATCGCGGTTTCAAGCACCTCTAAATCGATGTCCCCGAGGTGCTTGAAACGGATGCAATAGCCGGTCACGGTTGCTTTGCCGATTGACTTTCCGAATGCTTCGGCAAGGTATTTCTTATCCGCGATCCCCATCACATAGACCGAGATTCCCGTTTTGTTGGCGCTCAGCCCGATCCGGTAGAATTCGCGGCTTTTTCCGCCAGCATACCTGATCGAATAGGCTCCGTAACCGATATTCGGATTTGTAACGACTTTGCCGGTCGCGTCTTTACCATCGAGAAACCAAAGTTTGCATCCCGGATTGATCCGGAGAATCATCTCATGCAGAATCCTTATTTCGTTCCGCTTTGATTCAGCGAGGCCCGCGATGTAGCCGGCGATCGACTCGGTCGTATTCATCTTGATTTGTCTCCAGCGATCAGACAGAGTCAGCTAGTTGGAGTGTCCAGCATTTCGTCGAGATTGATCAACGTCGCCGCGAATCCTTCCTTGAAGCCCATTTCGATCATCTTTTCCATTCGTTCGCGCGATTCGTTGAAAATCGTCATCGAAAGTGTCGTGACGCCGTCTTTTTCGCTGAAGTTCAGGTCCCAATCCGATCCGGGAAGTTCGCGGTTCCCGTTCTCGTCCGAAAACGCGTTTGTGAAGGCGAAGTTTGTCTTCGGCGTGATCGAAGTATATTCCTGAACCGCCCAGCGTTCGGCACCCTCAGGGCTGACCATCGCGTAGAAGCGGCGACCACCGACATGGAAGTCCATGTATTTCGTCCGCGAGACCCACGGCTTCGGGGCCCACCATTGGTCGAGCAATTCCGGCGTTGTGAACGCGTCCCAAACGAGCGACAGCCCGGCCGCGAATTCCCTTTTGATCGAAACCGTTTTCGCCGATTTATCGACAATAAAATCAAATAGCATCGTTTTCTTCCTTTTCCTTCAGATTTGCCAGGACGACATCGAGCTGACTGAAGCTTGTTTCCCAAAGCTGGCGGAACTGTCCGATCCATTCGTCGATCTCTTTCATACCGGTTATTTCAAGCGAATAGTAGATCTCGCGCCCGGATTGCGATGATTCGAGCAGTCCGCATTCGGTCAGAATCTGGAGATGCTTGGAAATGGTCGGACGCGCGGAGTCGAAATTCGACGCGATTGCGCCGGCTGTCATCGATTGGGCGGCGACGAGCAAAAGTATTGCCCGTCGGGTTGGGTCGGCAATTGCCTGGAATACGTCTCTTCTTAAGTTCATGTAGCCACCTGACTACGCATAGACTATACGAAGTCAAATGGCTACGCAAGGACAGATCGCATTTTTACGCGGACTAACTGCCAAACTCGTTTCGAATGAGCGCTTCGGCATCGCGTTTCGTGATCGCGTCTTCATTCTCATGATTTGGTGACGGTTTTGCGTTGACGATCCAGTCGAGATGTTCGCGGGCTTTTTGCCGGTCGCCGTTCGCGATCAGCAACTCGGCCATAAACAGATGGTTGAGGTAGAATTTCGGGCCGATTTCGAGCGCCTTTTCAAGACAGTCTTTCGCCTTTTTCGTATTTCCGATCGAAAACGGAAAACCCGGCGCCTTGTGATAAAGCCGTCCGAGCACGCGCCACGGTCCACCGTAAAAATAGGTCTCATCGACGACGAGCGCGCGATCGATGCATTCCTTCATCGGATTGATCAGCGACAGGCTCTTCATGATTCCCTTTTCCTGACCGAATGAGCCGTAATTCACCGCCAGCCAGAAGGTGGCCTCAAGACAGTTCTCATCGATCTCAAGTCCCGATTTGCCGTAGTTGACGCCTTCTTCGTAGTTGGGGAGTTTATCGGCCGGCTCCGAAGTCTCGCCGAACCAATAAAAAATCTCGGACATCAGACCGTGCGCCCAGGCGCATTTCGGGTCGTTTTCAATGATCTCGGTCAGAATCCCGTAAGCTTCGTCCAGATTGCCTTCGTCGAGTTCGCGTTCGTCGATGAATTTGCGCGCCTTTTTGTAAGCTGTGTCCTGTTTCATGGTTTCGAAGATTGTAATGTCAATCCAGCAAAAACTCCATTTCGGACGGCGTCGGTGATACGGCGGATATCGGGACCCCGGTGACCGGATGAGCAAATGATATTTTTGCGGCGTGAAGACAGAGCCTCGGGTATTCGGGGCCGCCGTATCTCATGTCGCCAAGGATCGGATGACCGACGTGCGCCAGGTGGATTCGCAACTGGTTTGTCCGACCGGTCACGGGTTCGAGCGAAACCAGTGTATTCGAGTTTCCCCGGCGCAGGACTTCAAAATTCGAAATCGCCGGCTTCCCGTCGGTCTTTACGGCCCAGATCCGCTGTTCCGCGAATCTTCCGATCGGAGCTTCGATCGTTCCCGAATCGTCGTTGAGAATCCCGGAGGCGATCGCGAGATAGCGTTTTTCGATCATTTTGCGTTGAAAATGACGGCAAAGAACGCGGTGGGCGTGGGCGGTTTTGGCGATCACGACGAGGCCCGACGTGCCTTTGTCGAGCCGGTGCACGAGCCCCGCGCGTCTGAAGATCTCAGGATCGTCAGCGTTCAGGTAATGCGCAACCGCGTTGAGCAGCGTTCCGCCACGGACCCGGACGGTCGGATGAATGAGCATTCCGGCGGGTTTATCGACGATCAGAAGTTCGGAATCCTCGAAACGTACGGTGAGCGGCAGATCTTCGGGTTGCAGAGACGTTTGCCGCGCGCGATCGACCGAGATTTCGACAAAATCGTTTGTTCTCAGTACATAACCCCGATTCTCAAGCACACCGTTGACTTCGCAGTTGCCATCGCGGACAAGTTCCCTCAGGTACATACGGCTGAGATGCGGAAACTCGGCAAACAGAAAATCATCAAGCCGGAACCGGTTGAATCGCGATGTTATCTGAAATTGAAATTGTTCGGCCATCGTTTGTGCCGCGGCCGCAGAATGAAATTCGAGGCCTGCATCCTGACAATCTTCCCCAAGTTTGCGTGAAAGATGCAAGCCTCAAATGCTGGTAGTGCCGGCGAACGGGCACCGAAAAGACATTTCGCGGATCGCTGAATCGCGATCACATGACTCGCGTCGCAATCGACGTGCCACTACTCGGGATTTGCCGCACGGCCCGTAAAACACTGGGGGCGCGATCGATCTTCAAACGTAATCGCAACAAACATCGATAGAATTTCCGACATTCTTGTAGGAAATCACGGGTATTTCCGACAATTTTGAAGTATTATCTAAATCACGGTCGCGATCAAGAGTGTTTCCCGATCGCTGAATGCGACAAAATTGTAGGATTAATGCAGACTTCGATCATACAGAAGGTAATTGACGCGCTGAATGCGTCCGGATCGCCGGGATCGGCCGTTACGTCGGCGCTCGCGGCCCTTGCCGGGAACGAAACGATCGGCAAAAGCTGCGTGATGATATTCAAGCCCGAGACCGATTCGCTCACTGCGATCGGAGCCCACGGAATCGAGATCGACGAATTCAGACGAATCGAAACCCTCGCGGGCCGGTCCGCGGTCGGACGCGTTTTTGAGTCGGGCAACCGGGAGATCGTCGATGCCGACCGTTCGATCGGGCTGAATCCTTCGCCCGGGCGCTCGGCGATCATCGAACCGTTGCGCCTCGACGGACGGACGATCGGCGTCATTCTGATCGAGACCGATGACGCCAGCGCGGCGACAAAGAGCCTTGTCGGAATCGTAGCCGGCCTATTGGCAAATACATTCAAGATCGAAAACGCGATCGCCGCCGAGCGGAGCAAACTCGTCGACGAATCCGTTCAACGCCGCCAGGAACTGAAGGAGAAGTACGACTTTTCAAAGATTATCGGAAATTCGAGCGCGATGCGGCAGGTATACGATCAGGTTTCGCAGGTTGCGCGATCGAATGCGACGGTTCTTCTCCGCGGCGAAAGCGGAACCGGAAAAGAGATGATCGCGCACGCGATCCACTACAATTCTCTCAGGTCGAAAGGACCGTTCATCAAAGTCAATTGCGCGGCGCTGCCTGAATCGCTGATCGAATCGGAACTGTTCGGATACGAAAAAGGTGCGTTTACCGGAGCCGAACGGCTCAAAAAGGGCCGATTCGAAATGGCCGACGGCGGCACGATATTTCTCGACGAGATCGGCGACCTTCCCCCGCAGACGCAGGTCAAACTGCTTCGCGTGATTCAGGAGCGCGAAATCCAGCGGCTCGGCGGAACTCAAACCGTCAAGGTCAACGTCCGGTTTATCACCGCGACGAACAAGAATCTTGAGCAAGAGATCGCCGAAGGCGTGTTCCGCGAGGATCTTTATTACCGGCTCAACGTTTTTTCGATCTTTCTGCCAGCGCTGCGGGAGCGAAAATCCGACATACTTTTGCTCGCCGAGCATTTTCTCGAAAAATACTCGAGCGAACACGGCAAGAACATAAAGCGGATCTCGACGCCGGCGATCGACATGCTCACCAGTTATCACTTCCCCGGAAACGTCCGCGAACTTGAGAACGTCATCGAACGCGCGGTCATCGTTTGCGACGAACAGGTGATCCACGGACATCACCTGCCGCCGTCGCTTCAGACAGCTGATGTTTCGGGAACGGTGACGCAGTTGTCGCTCACGGCCGCGGTCGAAGCCTATGAGCGCGATCTCATCCAGGATGCGCTCAAAACGACTCGCGGAAACGTTGCAAAAGCCGCAAGATTGCTCGATTCGACGGAACGGATTCTGAGCTATAAAATCAGGAAGTACGAGGTTGAACCGAAACGATTCAAGTGATCGCCGCGAACCGTGACTTCTGGAAACACTGCAAATTTCATCCGAAACCTCCCCGATCCGGAAAGCGCCGGGCGTTTTCTGGCGGATCTCGGCAATCGCTTTCCGGCGGAAGAAAAGCGCCTCAGACAAAATCCGGGACTATTTTCCGATATCCTGACGATCGTTTCGTTCAGTCCGCTTCTTGCTACGACGCTGCTCCAACACAAATCGTATTTCGCCTGGCTCGACCGCCAGCGCATGTCGGCGAAGGTTCGCGGAAAAGACGATCTCATCGAATCGTTGGCGAGATTTGCGATGACGAATTCGACCCTTGAACCGAACGTTCTGCTGTCGCGTTTCAGACGCCGCGAACTGCTCCGGATCTATCTTCAGGACATCCGCAACCTTGAGACAATCGCGGAAATCACCCAGGAAATCTCGAATCTTGCCGACGCGATCCTCGAATATGCTTTGCGGCTCGCACGGCAGGAACTCGACAACCGTTTCGGCGCCCCGCTCGAAACCGACGAGAAGGGCCGCTCGGCGCCCGCCCGCTTCTGCATTGTCGCGCTCGGAAAGCTCGGCTCCAAAGAACTCAACTATTCATCCGACATCGATCTTCTGTTCCTTTATTCGTCCGACGGGACAACGTCCGGAAGCGGAACGCGCGGCGCGGTCACGAATCGCGAATATTTCATAAAACTCGCCGAACACATTATCAAACTCGTCGGCCAGCAAACAGGTGAAGGCGCCGCGTACCGTGTCGACATGCGGCTCAGACCGCACGGACGCGTCGGCGCGCTCGCGATTTCGGCGAAGGAGGCCGCTCAGTATTATTCGACGACGGCGCGTCCCTGGGAACGGCAAGTACTGATCCGGTCCCGCGCCTGCGCCGGCGATTCGGATCTTTTCAGGCTGTTTTCTTCCGAAACCGAAAAAAACGTCTTTCACTCCGATGAAACCGTCGCCAACGCACTCCGAAACGTCCGGCTGTCAAAAGAGAAGATCGATCTCGAAAAGCAAAACGCGAATGGCTACGACGTAAAACTTGGACGCGGCGGAATTCGCGAGATCGAATTCATCGCGCAGGCGCTGCAGCTTGCCCACGCCGGGCCAGACGAATGGCTGCGCGCACCGCACACCTTGATCTCGCTTTCCCGGCTCGCCGATCGCGGACTGATCTCGGAATCCGAACATACCGAACTCGCGGACGCCTACGCTTTTTTGCGGCGGCTCGAACATCGGCTGCAAATGGAACACGGACTTCAAACCCATCTGTTGGTGGACGATCCCGGGCGAAAACTGACAGCCGCCCGGCGCATGGGATTCGATGACACCGACCTTTTCGACGCCGCGCTTGAACGGCACCGGTCGAACGTTTGCTCGATCTTTCTTCGTGTTTTCGGCGATGCCGATACCGACGCGTCCGACCCGTCCGCCCCGTCGGCTACACGGGTTCCTGAATCGTCCCCGGCGATGGGCGCGGCGATCTCTTCGATCAATAAAGCCGGTATCGGAGTCGATTCCGGCTTGCGTACGACTCTCGCCGAGTTCATCCGGATTTCGCCGTACTTTGGCGGACTTATTTCGTCGAACCCGGAGTTGATATCTGTTCTGGAAGATGTGAACGCAGTTCTCGGTGAAACCGATTTCACCACTGGTTTCGACATGGATCTCGAAGAATCCCTCGATTTCGCAGGCCGATTAGCCGCAATCCGAAAGCGTCACGCGCGCTACATGATGACGATCGCCGCGGCTGAGGTTTTCGGTCGGATGTCGGCGCCAGAATCGAAACGTGCGCAGTCCTTACTCGCCAGAGCGACGATCGGCGCGGCGCTTTCAATCACGCGAACCGAAACCGCCCACCGCAACCGAATCGGCGAGTGTGACTTTCCTTTGGCCGTCATGGGGCTCGGAAAACTCGGCGGCGATTCGATGGATTACGGCTCCGACCTCGACATCGTTCTGGTTTATTACGACGAAACTGTGATCGAAGGGCTTTCGGATTCACATCTCACGCGCGCTGCCTATTTCGGCAAGGCGGTCGAGATCTTCGTTACGACTCTGTCTTCGATGACCCGCGACGGCAGTCTTTACCGCGTTGATCTGCGTTTGCGGCCGGACGGCAAGAACGGTCCGCCGGCGACCGCAAAAAGCGCGTTTTTTGACTATTTCGAGCATCGCGCCGATGTCTGGGAGTTGCTGGCGTACGTGAAACTCCGCGGCGTGTCGGGGGACTTGAACCTCGCGGCGACGGTTGAGGCCGAGACGCGTCGGATATTGTTCGCAAGGGCGAAGGCGTACGGGGCGTCGCGATTGCGGGAGGAATCACTTCGCGTCCGTGACCTGCTCGAAAAACAGCGCGCCGGCCGTTCGCGGCGCGAGACGGACATCAAATACGGCGCCGGCGGAATGCTTGACGTCTATTTCGCGATGCGTTATCTGCAGTTGCTTCACGGCGTCGCAGATTCTGGAAGTGAACGGTCAACCGGCGGAATGCTCGAAAGACTGAACAACGTCGGCATACTGGCCCCGGCGCCTTACGCTTCATTCTCGGAAGGCTATCGTTTTCTCTCGGCCCTTGATCACCAGCTTCGCCTGACGATCGGCCGATCGACAAAATTTCCGTCCGCCAACCGCGAGGCGCTAGAAGTCATCGCTCGCCGGATGCAGATCGGATCAGCCGATGCACTGGCCGTCGAACTTACGAAACACCGCCTCGAAATCCGCAGCGCCTACGACGACATATTTCGGGACAAGATTTAAGAAACAAGTTCACGATTCAAAATCTTTGATATCTTTGAATTTTGATCTTTGATCTTTGATCTTTGATCTTGGGCACCTTGGATCTTTAATCTTTGATCTTGGGCACCTTGGATCCTTGATCTTGGACATCTTGGATCTTGATCTCGAATCGTTGAGCGTAAATTTTGATTCTTGATTATTGAATCTTGAATTTTGATTCTTGATTCCTATTCTTGGATTTTGAATTTTGACTATTTTGAATTTGATTCCAAGATCCGGCATTGTGACAGATGAAAAACTGAGACAATCCGTCGGCAAGCAGCCAGCGGATTCCGATAGCTTGAAGGCAGAGGTTCTTCAATGCGTTATCGATTCATCACCGTCGTCCTTCTCGTTTTTTCCATCGTCGGATCGGCGATCGGCCAGACCTTCAACAAGATCGAGTTACTGGTACCCGAAGGAAAAAAGGTGGCCGAGCACTCGGTGACGGTCACTTTTCTCGATGACCGGATCGAAATCGCCGCCAAGGGATCACCGGTCAAGTCATTTCGTTACAACGAGATTCGTGAAGCCGAGTATTCGTATACAAAGAATCCACGCTGGAAGACCGGAATGGGGATCGGCGCCGCATCACTCGTCTTCCCGCCGTTGTTGCTGATCGCGCTGCCGATAGCCTTTTCAAAACATCGGCGTCATTGGCTGATGATCCGGACCGGCGATGATTTCGCCGTTTTGAAACTCAGCAAAAGCAACCGCAAGCTGATCATTCCGACATTTGAAACACGAAGCGGCGTCAATGTTGCCGGTGTCGGCGATCAAAAATAGATCGATGAAAAAGACTATCATTGTCCTGCTGCTTTGCGCTTCGGGCGTGCTTGCCCAGTCCGAACTCTTGACGAATTCCCATGTTATCGAGATGTTTCGCGTGGGGCTTCCGTCGTCAATAATTCTGCAGAAGATCAGGGATTCGGAAAATCGATTCGACGTCACCGTCGGCGCGCTGATCGAACTTCGAAAGTCAGGGATCGATGCCGACATCATCGCACTGATGCTCGAACGTGCCCCGAAATCACCGATCGTTTCGCAAAAAACCGATTCCGTCGATTTCTCAGATTCTGTTCCGGTTACCGCTGATGCCACTTCGATCCGGAAATCCGAGCCGCGAACGATCGCGATCGAGAAATCCTCGATCCATCCGTCACGTCAGGCGCTTGAAAAAGAGCTTCTCAAACGCAAAGAATGGCCGCGGTTCAATTTCGCGATCGTGCGCTACAAGGAATCCGCCGATTACTACATCGAAATCGGTCGTGTTCCGTTATCGTTGGTGACGCATCGCTACGCATTCCGGGTGTATGACCGGCGAAGCGGAACCGTAATCGCCGCCGGCGAAACCACTTCGTGGGGATCACTTGCCGAAAATATGGCGCGCGAGATCGCCAAAGCGCTCGATAAAGTGATCGAAAAATGATCGTGAAACTCATTGATTTCGGGGTATAATCTCGGAATCGAGATGAAATTCAGCCTGGTTCATTGTGCGGTCCTGATTTCCCTGTTGGTTGCGGTCGGCGCGCCGGCGCAATCCGGAAATTCGAAGAAGTATTCGGAGAGCGTGCCGCGGCTTGAACGTCGATCTGCGGCCGTAGTTCCGCAGCCTGAGTCCAGGAGAGCGGGTGACGACGATGAGACGATTCGCGTCGATACCGAGCTGATCATCGTTCCGACCCAGATCACCGACCGCTCTGGCCGCGCGGTCGTCAATCTCCGAAAGTCCGAATTCAAAATTTTCGAGAACGACGCCGAGCAAGAGATTGCCTATTTCGCCGCCGAGGAACAGCCGTTCACTGTCGCTTTGCTGCTCGACATGAGCTATTCGAGTATTTTCAAGATCGACGACATACAATTTGCTGCGAAGTCGTTCATCAGCCAGCTCAAACCGGCGGACAAGGTAATGATCGTCGCGTTTGACGAAAAAGTCCGTGTGCTGTGCCGGCCAACCGACAACCGCTATGCGCTCAAACTCGCGATCGAGGCGACGCGGATCGGGTCCGGAACCAGTCTTTACACGGCCATCGACGATGTCATGCGCGATTATTTGAGTACGGTCAAAGGCCGAAAGGCGGTCGTTGTCCTGTCAGATGCGGTCGATACGACAAGCAAAATTTCGGATCCGGTAAAACTGCTCCGCTCGATCGGCGAGACGGACGTTATCGTTTATCCGATTCAGTACGACACTTACGATGACGTCCAGAAAACCCGGCAGAATCAGGCGGAGATTCGTTACGACGACAACGACAGGCCGTACACCGTCATCAAACCTCGAATAAAAGGCGAGCGACCGGAAGATTACCGGATCGCCGACGATTTTGTGGCCGACATCGCCGAACAGACGGGCGGACGGCCGTTCCGTGTCAACTCTGCAACCAACCTGAACGACGCGTTCCGCTCGATCGCCGACGAACTCCGCAAGGTTTACAGCCTTGGCTATTACCCTAGCGGCGAGCGCAAAGTTGGTGTAAGATACGCGATAAAGGTTCGCGTTTATCGTCCGAATTTGATAGTTCGGGCACGAAACAGTTACGAACTCAGTCCGGATCGGTGAAAATCACAATGCCCTCGATCACTGATCGACAATCAACAAGGAGTAATCATGAAACCAACCAAGTTTTTTTCAGTTCTGCTGCTCACGGCGGCGATCTTCGCCGTGTCGGCCGCAAGCGCCTTCGCTCAGGAGGTGATGAAGAATTCGGACGTCATTTCGCTCGTCAAAGCGGGGCTTTCGAACTCGATCGTGATCGACAAGATCCGCGGCTCGAAAACGGATTTCGATCTTTCGACCGATGCGCTGATACTGCTTAAGCAATCGGGCGTATCAGACGACGTCGTCGGCGCGATGCTGGCCGCCAAGTCGGGCGCGAACACGACATCCGGCAATGCGCCTACCTCGGTCGCGACCGATCCGAACGATCCGAAATCGCCGCATGATTACGGTCTGTATTTTTACGAGGAAAAGGACGGCAACCGAAAGATGACGCAGATGATGGCGACCGTCTCTCAGCAAAACCGCACCGGCGGAATGTGGACTTCGTCGCTGACTTACGGCATCGGCAAGGTGAAGATCAAAACCAATCTTCCGGGAACGACTGCCAAAATGCAGCTCGGGTCGCCGCGTCCGGTATTTTATTTTTATCTCGACAACAAAACCGGCGGTCTCAATACAGCGAGCGGGATTCCGGCAACGCCGAGTGAGTTTGCGCTGGTTAGATTCAACGTTCGCAGCGATAATCGCGAAGTGACGATCGGAAAAGCGAACGCTTTCGGCGCCAAGGGCGGTTTGTCGGATGAATACGTGGTTGAATTCAATGCCGAAGATCTCGGCAACGGCGTCTTTCGCGTTACTCCGAAGGTCGACCTCAAAAACGGCGAATACGCGTTCTACTTGCTCAATTCCGGCAACTCAAACGCGAGCACCGCCGTCGGATCGAAGTTCTTCGATTTTGGAATCAAAATAACGCCGTAAAGCGATCAAGAATCAAGATTTAAGAATCAAGGATCAAGAGTCAAGGTTCAAGGTTCAAAATTCAAGGATCAAGCGATCTCGAATTTTGATTCTTGAACCTTCTTTTTTGAGTCTTGATTTTTGAATCTTGAGTCTTGAATGTCTTGAATCTTGAATCTTGACTCTTGAATCTTAACTCTTGAATCTTAACTCTTGAATTTGATTCTTTTCAGCGCGAGGCGCTCGACGATCTTTCCTTTTTCAAGATGTTCGTCGATGATTTCTGCGACGTCACCCGGCCGAACCTGGCCGTACCAGACACCTTCGGGATAAACACACACGGCGACGCCGAGCGAACAGAATCCGACCGATCCGCACTCAGTCAAGATGACCGGACCGGTCGGATTTCTTCCTTTGGATTCCTTTCCATAACGCAGTCTCCGTGATTCCAGCTCGGTCTCGAACTCACGCTTCACGTCGGCGCTTCCGACGCCGCTGCATGACTTTCCGGTACATACAAAGACGTGCCGTTCGATCGGTGCGTCGATCACTGGTGCCAGTTTCTCAAGTTGCTCGGGATCGGTGATGAATTTTCGTTCAGCCATGTTTCCATGCTATGCGGTCGGCGCCGTTTTCCGCAACTTCACGTGATTTCCGCTTGACATAAGATTTCTTTGTATCAAGCCCGATTTGCTTATAGATTTTGCTATTGAATCGGGTCATGTGTGTTGTATATTAGTAGCTTCGGATCATGGCAGCGAGTTTGGTAATTCACATTTCGGTCGGCAACGAAAAGCGGACGGAATTTTTCTCCGAGGAGCGCATTCGCATCGGCGCGTCCGAAAATGACGACATTCAGATTCACTCGAAATCGATCGGTGCTGAAGGAACATGGCTCGAACTTGAGATCACCGAAAACATCTACCGGATCGTGAATCTTCATCCCGATCTGCGGTTCGCGGTGCCGAGCGGGCAAACGCTTCGTCGCTATGCGGCGATCAGCGACGGAGACCGGATCGACATCGACGGCACCGACATCTCGTTCTCGTTCTTCGCGCCGGCCGCCCGATCGTCGATGATCACGACCCGACGTGAAGCTCACGTCGCGCAGTTTATCGAGGAAGCCGCGCTCGAGTCGGCGGCTTCGCCAAAACGTGACGACGCCAAGGTTTTTCTTAAAGAATTTGTTCGCGAACTCTCCCGGGAGATCAGTTTCACCTCAAAACTGGTCGCGCTGGTTCTGATCATCGGCTTTGTTTCCGGCATCTTCTACCTTGGATTCGCGGTCAATCGCGAACTCAAAAAAAGCCGTGAACAGGCCGAGCAGCACAGCGAAGTGATCCGAAAACTAGAGGAACGTCTCGGCCAGACGTCCGAACAAATCAGCGAGATCGACAAATCGAGCAAGGAGATCATCAAATCGGTGTCGCTCGCGCCGAACCTTCGGGTCGATTACGGCAACGGCGTTTGCCTGATCGTCGGCGTTTACGACCTTGTCAGCCGAACAAACCAAAAAACGCTTCGTTATCCGGCAATTCCGCCGGCTCAGCTCAATCCGTATGAACCGGCACCGCAGGAAGATCAGATCCCCTCGGATCGACCGGTCGGACTCACGACCGAGGGCAACGGAACTCCGATCGAGTATGACTTTATCGGAACGGCGTTTCATGTCGGGGGCGGATATCTGGTCACGAACCGCCATGTCCTGCAGCCGTGGGAGGAAGACGATCTGGTCAAGCAAATGATGCGCGACAGCAACGGTATGCCGCGCGGTAAAAAGCTGCTTGTCTATTTCCCCAATTATCCGCAACCGTTTCCGCTCACGTCGCGACTTGTCGGCGGACGCGAGGATCTGGCGGTCGCGTCGATCGATCCGAAACTCGTGACGCCCGAAATGCCGGTTCTTCCGCTTGATACAGATGCATCGGCGATGACCATCGGAAAAACCGTCGTGACGATGGGATACCCGAGCGGTCCCGACCGGCTGCTGGCGATGTTTGACGACACCGAGGCTCGAAGCATCAACGCTCGCTGTGCCGGTCTGCGTCAGTGCATCATCACATTCCTCGCTCAGAATCAGCGGATCGTCCCGCTTCTGACGCAGGGCGCGATCACCGATCTTGATGCGCGCCGAATCGTCCATGACGCGAAAACGGCCGAAGGAGGCTCGGGAGCTCCGCTGTTTGGACAAACCGGCAAGGTGATCGGCGTCAATTTTGGAATTTTCACCGAGAATCAGGCATCGAACATGGCGATCCCGATCAGTTTCGCAATTGAACTGCTCCGGCGAGTTGGCTGGAAATCACCGGAAGAATTGGCAGCCGACCCGCAAACTTCGTCAAGTCCGATGATATCGCCGTCGCCGGCAACGAAGTAGATCCCGCAAATTTTCGATTCGTCAGAACCCCGCGTTGATTTTCGCTTCCGGATTCTCTATGTTTGAACGTTGACCGACCCGGAGCCCGGATCCGTCATCGTGACCTTTTTATGGAGAACCTTGTTTTTTCAAACATGATGCATCGTCCGGCGCGTACGATCGTGAGCGTCGTCGGGATCGCAATCGGTGTTCTGCTGATCGTCTTTACGGTCGGTTTGTCGAACGGAACGATGCGAGAGCGGGCAACCCGCGAAGCAAATGTCGGAGCCGAGATCTTTTTTCGCTCATCAGGATCGCTCGGGCTGACCGGCAGCGAAACGTTGCGTCTTCCCGAATCGCTGAAAGCCGAACTTGAGAAGATCGAAGGAGTTGAGACGGCGGTCCGCGTCGGCCAAAACTCGGTCAAGGCCGATTCGGCGACCGGGAGCCGGCTGATTGACGGAGTCGATTTCGATGAATATGCAAAAGTGGCCGGAATCAGGATCGCGGAAGGCCGTGCCTTCTCGGACGGCGCCGACGAAGCGGTGATCGATACCGGTTTTCAAAAGCAGAAGAAACTCAAGGTCGGCGACACGATGTCGATCTGGGAACGGCCCTTCAAGATCGTCGGGACATATGATCCGGCGGCCGGCGGACGTGTCAAGGTCGGCCTTCGGACGATGCAGACGCAGCTTGCGGGCGAAGGAAAAGTCACGGCCTTTTTGGTGAAGGTCAAACCGGGCCAAACCGCGCCGTCGGTCGCGGAGCGGCTGAGTCAGGCTTTTCCGGACAATCAGATCATCCTTACTTCGCAGCTTGAAGAACTTTACATGCAGGGGATTCCGGCACTCAACGTATTTCTGAACGTCATCATCGGTGTTGCGGCGGTGATCTCGGCGCTCGTCATCCTGCTCACGATGTATACGACCGTGACAGAGCGCACGCGCCAGATCGGGATCATGAAATCGCTCGGGATGAGCAACCCGAAGATCGCGATGACGATTGCCAAGGAAGCGCTTTTGCTCAGCTTTTGCGGAATCGTCACCGGCGTTGTTTTGACGATCGTTCTGCGATTTGTGCTGACGCGGTTTACGACGCTTGAGGTAGAAATCAGTCCGCTGGTGATTTCGATCACGACCGTCGTTGGTCTGATCGGCGGCGTGCTCGGTGCGATCTACCCGGCACTCAAAGCCGCGCGCCTTGACGCGGTCGAAGCACTAAGCTACGAATAGTGACGATTTCGTTCGTTATTCAAAGGCCGTCCGGAGTTGGCAACTCCGGACGGCCTTAACTGCAAGTGTGCGAGATGTTATTCGCGGTTATTTCATTTCGCGCAATTCCGCGGGAAACGGACGAACTTGAACTACGGTCTCGCCGGCGGCGGCTTCGGCATCTCGGTCGAGTTGTATCGCGGCAAAAGCTCATCGCGCATCGCCAGCGTGTAAACGCCGGCTGCGATCACGATCGCCGCTTTCTTGACGTCGTCCTCGATGATTCGTTCATAGGTATCGAGATTCGTGTGCCAGGTGTGCGTTCCGTATTCGATCGGATCCTGTTGAACACCGATGCCCGGCAATCCGGCCTGATTGAACGATGTATGATCGGAACCTCCAAGCCCGCGGCTGCGGCTGTTGGTTACGCCGGCAAAGCCGAGATCGGCAAACGGTGCCAGCGCCTCACGGAGAACGGCCGCGGCTTCAGGAGGACCGAAGATCGACATCGCGCGTGCGCGTCCCGTTCCGGAATCGATATTGAAATAGCCTCCGAATTTTTCGTATCCGGCAACCGGCGTTTCAAACGATCCGAAATGTTTCTTGACGTAAGCCTGCGAACCCAAAAGCCCTTGTTCCTCGCCTGACCAAAGCGCGACACGGATCGTCCGCCGCGGTTTGATGCCCATCGCCTTCAGAATCCGCGCGGCTTCCATCATGATCGCGCAGCCGACGGCGTTGTCAGTCGCGCCGGTTGCGGCGTGCCATGAATCGAGATGCCCGCCAAGCATGATGACTTCGTCCTTTTTGTCAGATCCGGTGATCTCGGCGACCGTGTTGTACGATGTTGAACCTTCGGGAATGACGCGATTCTGAATCGCGAATTCAAGCGACACGTTCGATCCGGCTTCCGCCAATCGCCAAATGCGTCCGTAATCCTCATTCCGCATGACGACGGTCGGAACCGATTTCGAAACGTCGAACGAGCGATTGTTGAAGGCGCGGATCTGACCGTGCTCACGACCGGCATCATTGACCCGGACGGCGACACCGTTTTTGAGCAAAAAAGCGTCGAGCTGCTCGGCGACTTGCTGGCCGGAAAGCTGTCCAGGCGCGGGTTGGGGCGGTTGCTGGAACTGCGGAGTAGGAGGCAGTTGAGCGTTCGGATTGACGCGTTGAGCGAGCGTTGCGTCATCGAGCCGCTTCGGTGGCGGAGTGATGTTCACCGGGATCACCGCCGGTTTGCCGACGAGCACCATTTTTCCTTTGACGCTCGCCTTGATCGACTCAAAATACGCATTCAGTTCATCCTGAGTCGGCGGAATCTGAAAATTTGGATTGTTCGGGTTCGGCTTTGTCGGAATCTTTAGCAAAAATGCCGATCCGGTAACGGCTTTTCCCTTCTTCGTGCCGGGCGTCCAGGCTAGAACCTCGAAAACGAGCGAATCCTTTACCGGCGAGGTGATGAATCCCGAGGCACGCTCGTTGACCCAGCCCGGATGTCCGAATTCCCACGGCTCAAGCGCCGCGTTCTCAAAGCCCCATTTCGTCATCTCGGCCGCGGCCCATTCGCCGGCGGCTTTGAGACTCGGAGAACCGGTCAGACGCGGCCCGTAAACGTCGGTAAAGAAATGAAGCGTGCGCATGATCTGCGAATTCTCCATTCCCTCTTTGCGGATCCTGGAGTAAACCTCGTCACGGCTTTGCGCTGTCGCCGGAACGACGCCATTGGCCGCGAAACAGAAAAGCAACAAAAAGACGATGATCGTTTTTCTCATATGTTTGGTTAAGTTGTAACGGAATTTCAGAACTAATTGAAAGACGGGCAAACTGGGCTTTGGGTTTCAGAAAATGCAGCGCGTGACTAAAGGAACCGAAAACCCGGCGGAACGAATTCGATCGCCACGATCTCAGCAGCGGTCTTACCATCGCCACGGCGGAATGTCACGACAGCGGGCGAAGAACTGCGCCCCGCGCCGCATCCGAACTTTGTATTGACCAATTTGTCGACGAACGAAGTGAGGATCACATTCTCAACCGATGTCGTTCGGAGTTTGACCAAACCCTCAGTTGATCGGACGTCGACGTCGACCCGCCCGGTTGAGCATTCGACCCGTTCGATCGTTCCGATGATCCGGGTTTCATCCGGTGCCGGAATGCGCAATGCGAGGTTGAGCGATTCATTGAGTGCTTTGGCGCGTCTCCGTGCAAGTTCTTCGTCACTCATCGGAGTATCCGTCACGCCGTCAATTTCACGAATCGAGCGATCTTTAAGCGACCGGAGCTGAGCCTCGAGCGAGGTCGCACGGGTCAATGTGCTTTCAGCGTAAACCCGCATCCGATCGTCGCCGGCGGTCCGTGACAACCCACGAACGATACGCATCGCAGGCGCGAAATTGCGGTCGGCGATCTGAAGCTCGGCAAGCCGCATCCGGTACCATGAGTTGCCCGGCGCGATTGAAAGAGGAGTTTTCATGAGATCGATCGATTCGCTGATATTCTCGCCGCGTACCGAATTAACAAGCGCCAACAATTCGTAAGCATCCCCGAACCGCGGCGCCGAGTCGATCGACTTTTTCAGATATGCGCGGATTCGCTCGGCCGTTTCAAGCGGCACACCGGAAAGCAATCCGTATTCTGTCGCCTCGCGCGCGATCAGCGTCGCGGCAAGAGCAAATCTCGGGCGATAATCGCGCGGATCGATGACCATCGCCCGCTGAAACAGACTTTCGGCTTCGGTCAACTGGCCCTGAGCATCAGCGACGAGTGCGGAAAGCGTCAACGAATAGGCGGTCGGTCTCTTATCTGAAAGCAACGTTCCGGCGCGAGCAGCGCTGTTGGCCGCGATCAGGATCGCGGCATCAGTCAGCTCGGTTTCGGCAGGACCGATTGCGACCGTTTCTGAATCCGGAATTTCCCGGATTTCAATTTCGAGCGGCCCGAATTCGGCCGCAGCCGCCGACTCGAGAGCGTCCGAAGCGAATCCGAATGCGGATTTGATGGCGGCCAACTGCGGCCGTCCGGATTCGATCAACCTGAAAAATTCTGGTAAACCGGCCGGACGCGTCGCGAGGAGCGTTCTGACAAGCGACGTCGAACGGCGTTCGTACCCGGCCGAAGTTTCTGAATTCTGACGATTGAGCGTGTAATTGTCGGTCTCGAGCAGGATTTGAACCGATGGGCTGACCGAGGTCGAACGCTCGGTGCGGAGCCTTTGTGCCGCGCCCCGCCGCGGCTCGAATGTCGAAAACGACCGCATCAGACCCGTTCTGAGCCACGCCGGAAGCGCCAACGGTCCAAAAGCATTGTCGAGGACGAGCCCGGCGAACAACCGCAGGGATTCCCTGCGCGCCGTCACGTCGCCGTGTCTGAAAACGATGAACTTTGCCAGAATTCCCTCGGCGAGAAAAGAATCGGCCTTCGCAAATTGCTGAAGGCGGGCGGCAGAACCAATTGCAACGACCTGTACCGGAAAAGGAAAGGCAATGTTCCGCTTCGGGTCAACGTCTCGGATCGCGGTCCGAACCGTTTCAAAATCGGCGGCAACGCGGCGAAGTTCAGCATCGGTGATATCGCCAGAATAAGTGACGCCGTCGATTTCGATGGCCCGTGACCCAACACGGTCCGAGGCCGCGGCCTGCAGCGCCGAGAACATGACGAGCAGAGCGAGTACCGACGTGAAGATCAGCGTTGATTGGCGGATTTCGAATTTCATCGCAGAATCTCGCTCTTATGATACAACACGCGTCGATGACGTTGCTTTACCCGCCGAAAGACGCTGCGCTAATATGCAGTTATGCCCAATTCCGGAATCGCCGAGTTTTATTTCATCGCGGGAATGATGGTCCTGATCCTCATCGTCTGCGCCGCGACGGTTTATTTCTTTTTCAAGACCTACGCTAAAGAAAAGCGCGACAAGGAAACCCGCCGCGCCGAACGGGAGAATTCTTAGCATGCATTCAAATATCCTGACGCCTGACGAAACCGCGCTTGTAATTGTTGACGTTCAGAACGCCTTTCGGGACGCAATCCCTGATTTTTCCGATATCACGGCCCGGATCGCGATCGCCGTCCGGGGTTTTTCAATTCTCGGACTGCCGATCGTCATTACCGAGCAATACCCGAAAGGACTTGGCCGGACAGCGGACGAGATCCTCGCCGCACTGCCGGCCGATCATGACGCGCTGATCGAGAAATCAACGTTCAGTTCTTGCGGCACTTCCGACTTTTTGATCGCGCTCAACCGAAGCGGTGCTCGGCAGATCGCGCTCTGCGGCGTCGAGACCCACGTTTGCGTCAACCAAACGGCACACGATCTGCTCGACGCGGGCTTTCAGGTACATCTTCTGACCGACGCCATCGGATCGCGTGCGCAACGCGACCGTGACGCCGGACTGCAAAAAATGATCAGAAGCGGCGCGATCGTCTCAACTGTGGAAATGGCACTGTTCGAACTTCTCGAAGATTCCAGAAACGAGCATTTCAAGGCCGTTCAGGCGCTTGTCAAATAGCTGATTGGTTCACTGTCGGGCGACCCGTCGAGTGCTTCGCCCCGATTCCGTCATCGCTTCCGTCTTTCGCATGCCGGAAGTTCTTCATCGAGCCGTTTTTTGCTAAAATTTGTTTCACACATGGAACTGCTTTCAACACTCAATCCTCAGCAACAAGAGGCCGTCAAAACAGCCGAAGGACCGGTTCTGGTCCTTGCCGGCGCCGGCTCAGGCAAGACCCGCGTGATCACGGTCCGGATCGCATATCTGATCGCCGAACATGACGTCGCGCCGTACAATATTCTGGCGGTGACGTTTACGAACAAGGCGGCCGGCGAAATGCGCGAACGCGTCAACCAGCTTCTCGAAGGTCAGAAACTTGAATCGGCACCGCTCGTGACAACATTTCACTCGCTCTGCGTCCGGATCCTTCGTCGCGATATCGAAGCGCTCGACGAGGGCTTCAAGAAATCGTTCACGATCTATGACACTGACGACTCGCTGAAGGTCATCAAGGCATCGCTCAAAGACATCGGGTTTGACGAAAAGCAGCTCGCCCCGCGGATCATCCTGAGCGCGATCTCGAACGCCAAGAACCGCGGTGAGAATTTTGACGATTACGCGTCGAAGGTCGAGTTCACAGACGAACGGCGGCAGGCCATCTCAAAGGTTTACAGGCTTTACGAGGAACGGTTGAAAAACGCGAACGCGCTCGATTTCGACGATCTGCTGATCAAGACCGTTCGCCTCCTGCGCAACAATCAGGAAATCCGCGAAAAATATAACGATCGGTACAAGTACATTCTTGTCGACGAATATCAGGACACGAATCCGCTCCAGTTCTCTCTGATCCGCTATCTCACCGAAAAACAGCAGAACATATGTGTCGTCGGCGACGACGCCCAGAGCATTTATCGGTTCAGGCAGGCCGATATCCGCAACATTCTCGACTTTGAACAGCATTATCCGAAGGCGAAAACGGTGCTGCTTGAGCAAAATTACCGATCGACGCAGACGATTCTCGATGTCGCGCATGCGATCATCGAAAACAACGTCGAACAGAAAAAGAAAAAACTCTGGACGTCGAATCCGGGCGGCGATAAAATCCTTTATTTTCAGGCATTTGACGGCGACGGTGAGGCGCGTTTCGTGGCCTCGCAGATTGACGAACTGCGTCGCCGCGATCCGCGAAAGCGCGTTGCAATCCTTTACCGGACGAACGCCCAGTCGCGGCTGTTTGAGGAGTCACTGCGCCGTTACCGGATCGACTACAACATCGTCGGCGGATTTTCGTTTTATGAGCGTGCCGAGATCAAAGACGTCATCTCTTACCTCAAACTTGCGCTCAACCCGTTTGACGATCTTGCGCTGCTGCGCGTCATCAACACGCCGGCCCGCGGGCTCGGCAAGACGTCGCTCGACGAACTTCAGATGCGCGCCCGCAATTTCAACGTCTCGCTTTGGGAAACGATGGGGGTCCTGACGAATCTCGAGCACAAGGAGGCCGCCAACCTGACACCGCGAGCGATCGATTCGATGCGGCGTTTCGTCAAAATGGTCGAGGGACTTGCGACAAAGATCAACGACGCGGCGCAAACCGAACGTCCCGTTTCGGAAGCGGTCGTCGCGGCGATCGAAGACACGGGCTACGCGGCGATGCTGCGGACCGAGAACTCCGATGAATCGGCCGCGAGGCTCGAAAATCTTGAGGAATTGGTCAATGCCGCCGTCGATTACGATAATCAGGATTCGAACGGCATGCGCGACTTCATCGACCACGCGGCGTTGACCGCCGATACCGACAAATTTGACCGCAACGCGGCGGTGACGATGATGACGGTTCATTCGGCAAAAGGCCTTGAATTCCCTGTCGTCTTTCTGGTCGGACTCGAGGACGGTATTTTCCCGCATTCGCGGTCGATCAACGATCCGCAGGAACTTGAAGAGGAGCGCCGCCTGGCGTACGTCGCGATCACGCGGGCCGAGCATCTTCTCTACATCACGCATTCGATGCGGCGCCGCGTTTACGGTGAGGAAATGGCGGCTGAGCCGTCGCAGTTCCTGAACGAGATGCCGCTTGAGCTGATCAAAGATCTTTCGCGCGGATCAAGTTGGCTGTCATTCGCACAGAGCGGTGCGGCAAAGACCAACAAATATGCGGCGGCGGCGCTGCGGGGCGAAAACCGGCCGACCGATAAACCAAAGAACCTTTACACCGGAAAGACGTACAACTCATCGGACGCGATTGCCGAATTCTTCAAAAGCAAGAAGATCGAATCGCCGCCGGCGTCCGAACCGAAACCGTTGAGCGGATTCGAAAAGCTCCGCGCACAGGCGACGCCGAGAAAGTCTGAGCCTTCTGACCCAAAAGCACTGACGCCCGGAGCTCATGTCCGCCATCCGAAATACGGCAAGGGATTGGTTCTTCGCCGCGAAGGTTCGGGAGACAACGTCAAACTAACCGTTAGTTTCCCCGGCTTCGGCCAGAAGAAACTGATCGAGAAATACGCCAATCTGGAAAGGGAATGAGAGTGGGATTTGCGATTTGCGATTTTGGATTTTCGATTTTGGATTTTTGATTTTGGATTTTGGATTTTTGATTTTGGATTTTTGATTTTGGATTTTGGATTTTGGATTTTGGATTTTGGATTTTGGAACGTCAGAGGTCAGAGGTCAGAGGTCAGATTTCAGAGGTCAGATGTCAAATGTCAGATGTCAACGGCCAGATGTCAGACGTCAGACGTCAGAATTGAATCTTGAATGTTCTGAAACTTGATTGTTTCTTGAATTTTGCCTTTTTACTTTTTACTTTTTACTTCTTACTTTTTACTTTTTACTTTTGCCTTTTTACTTTTGCCTTTTTACTTTTGCCTTTTTACTTTTTACTTTTGCCTTTTTACTTTCTACTTTTTCGTTTTCACTTTTCAACCTATGAAGAACAAACTTAGCATTTTACTGGTAATGGTTG
>JBGASE010000025.1:0-55458 GCA_044229875.1 Pyrinomonadaceae bacterium
ATAGTAAGAAGTGAGCAGCACGAAAGGTCTGCTCACTGCTCACTGCTCACCGCTTGCTGCTTACTGCTTACTGATCGATGGTTGAGCGAAGTCAGAAGGAAGTTTGGAGACTAACGCCGTGGCTGATGGTTGCCCTGTTGATGGGCAATTTTCTGCTTATGGCGTTTGACGCGCGGACCGGTTCGCAAGAACGCGTGATCCGCGTCTGGATGCTTGCGATCGCGAATTTCGTCCAGTCTCCGGTGACGACCGTGACGGCATCGGTCACGGATTACTTCCAGTCGATCTCGAATCTGCGTTCGGCACAGACCGAAAACGATTCACTCAAACAGCGTGTTCAGGAGCTTGAAGTCGAGGTTCAGCGAAGTGAAGAACTGGCCAAGGAAAACGATCGGCTGAAGAACCTGCTCAATCTCAAAACGGAATCGAAATACAAAGTTCTTCCGGCTCAGATCATTGCCCGTGATCCATCGGTCTGGTTCGATCACTCGATCATCAATCGCGGCAGTCTTGACGGCGTCAAGCTCAACATGCCGATCGTCAACAACGGCGGGCTCATCGGTCGCGTCGTCGCAGTCAGTCCGCTGACGGCGCGCGTTAACCTGATCACGAAGGACAAATCGGGACTCGGCGGAGTCATCGGCGAGCTCGGTACGTCGAATGCGATCGGCGTCGTCACCGGAAACGGCAAGCGCGAAATTCTCGAAATGGGCTACGTGCCCGGTTCGATCGAAGTGCAGGTCGGCGAGTTCGTTTACACCACCGGTCAGGATGGAATTTATCCGCCGGGACTCAAACTCGGCGAAGTGATCGAAGTTCGGCCGGGTTCGGCGACCGTGCCACAGCAGATTTACATCAAGCCGTCGGCGCAGTTGTTCGCGATGGAAGAAGTTGCGGTTTTGTTGTATGAACCGCCCGAAAAACCAGCGTACGAGCAGACGCTCCCGAACGCCGTCACAGACGACAAGAAGAAGCAGTAACGATCTGAAGAATGGAACAAGTTAAGATCACGATCGCGCTGATTATCGCCATCATTTTGCAGTGGACGCTGCGAAATGTTGCGGAGCCCTTCACGTATATCGATTTCCCGCTGATCATTGTCGTTTACGCCGCGCTTCAGCGAAACGCGATCAACGCACTCATTTTGGGAACGATCTCGGGGATCGCGGTCGACGCCCTCAGCGGCGGAATTCTCGGCGCCAACGGCTTTTCGAAAACGCTTGTCGCGTTTGTCATTTCCGAGATCGCGAGGCGTGTCTATCTGGACAACCTTTTACTGCAGATTCCCGTCATAGCCGGTGCTTGCTTGCTTGATGATCTGGTCTTTTACGGACTGAATCGAATGTTTGGCCAGGAACCGACCGCGCCGGTGACCGTAACCATCGTCTACTCGCTGATTGGAACAACAATCGCGGGGACGGTGATTTATCTGCTTTTGCGGGCGATTTCGGGTGAAAAGCTGAGCCGTCAGAAGCGCGACTTTTTCGCGCCGCGCCGGCAAACCCGCCGCCGGAATCCGATAAGACTCGGTCGAAGGTAGAACCGATTCCACGGACCTAACGAATTCTATCCAACATTAATAGGATGAAGATTTACGATCACACGCAGAACTTGGGCATCAGAGTCGGGACGATTCAAATCATCGCATTTGTCTTGCTCTCGATCCTCGGCGCGCGGCTGTATTATTTGCAGGTCGTAAAGGGCGAGTATTACGACGAAAAGGCCGAGAACCAGCGGATCCGGCTGATTCCGATCCCGGCGCCGCGCGGCGCGATCTTTGACCGCAACGGTAAGATACTTGTCGATTCGCGTCCGACGTACAACGTCACGCTTTCAAATGAGCCGATCAAGAAGATCGACATCAGCGACCGCATCGATTTTTATGCACGCGGGCTGAACGTCGATCGGCAATTCGTCGTCGAACGGCTGAATCTGATCAAAAAGCAAAATGACTTTGAGACGATGGTGCTCAAAGAAAACGCGACGATACAGGACATTACGTGGGTTGAGGCCCACACGCTTGAGTATCCCGAACTCCGCATCGAACTTCAGCCGCAACGCGTGTACCCGTTGAAAGAGACGTTGTCGCACGTTCTCGGCTATGTCGGCGAGATCAGTCCGAAACAGCTCGAAAAACCAGAGATTAAGGCCAAGGGATTTCGGCCGGGAACTATCGTCGGACTTGCCGGGCTTGAACAGTATTACGACGACAATCTCCGCGGTCGCGACGGCTACCGCAAAGTTATCGTCGATAGCCGCGGGCGCGTTCAGCAAGAGATTGAAACGGTTCCTCCCCAGGCGGGACAGGATCTGATCACGACGATCGATCTCGACCTACAGCTTGCGGCCGAGGAAAAGCTCGCCGCGACACCGACCAAGCGCGGAACGGTCATCGCGATGGATCCGAACAACGGCGAAATGCTGGCGATGGCTTCGCTTCCGGCGTATGACCCGAACGTTTTTGTTCAAGGCAGCGCAAAACCCGAAGGACGCAAACAAATCGCGGCGTATTGGCAAGATAATCACCGACCGCTTTACAACCGCGCGATTCAGGGCCGTTATCCGCCGGGTTCAACGTGGAAAATTCCGGAATCGATGGCGGCGTTGCAGCAAGGCGTGATCACGGTCGCGAATTCGAATGTCGTCTGCGGCGGCGGAATCACGATCGGGAGCAAATTCACGCGCTGCATGGGCAGCCACGGAGCGCCGCCGCTTTCATACGCGATCACGAAATCATGTGACGGATACTATTATCGACTGGCGCTGAAAATGAAGATCGAAGGTTTGATCGAGATGGTTGAGATGTTCGGTTACGATCAGCGGAGCGGAATCGATCTGCCGAACGAGAAGGTCCCGCAAACTCCCAAGAGCTGGAAGCCGATCATTGAAAAACGTGAAGGAAAATGGAGTGACATCAGGACGGTTTATGCGTCAATCGGACAAGACACGGTCGTCGTCACGCCGATCTCAATGCTTCGCGCGGTTGCCAGTATCGGCGCTAACGGCAGGATGTACGTCCCGCACTTCTTGAAGGAGTTCAAACCGATCGGTGCGATCGGCGAGCCTGATGAACTCGGGTTCATTCCGGCACGCGAAGGATTCGGATTCCAGCGGCCGGAGCCGAAGCTTATCCCGATGACGCCCGAACAGGAAGAAGTCATGGTCAAAGGCATGTGGGGCGTGGTCAACGGTGGCGGAACGGCGGCCGGAATTCGGATCGCCGGTTTCGATATCGCCGGAAAAACAGGAACGGCGCAGGTTGCCGAGCTCGGCAAAGACGTCGGCGACAAAAAGGACCACGCATGGTTCGTCAGTTTTGCGCCGGCGTACAAGCCAGAAGTCGCGGTGCTGGCGTTGATCGAGAACGTCGGATTCGGCGGAAGCTTCGCCGCCCCGGCCGCCAAAGGAGTCTATGACGCGTATCTCGTGAAGCGGAACGCTCCGGCGAGTGAGACGATAGCTGGGAAATAGATGTCAGACGGCAGATCTCGGACGTCAGATCTCGGACGTTAGTCGGTAGTAGTCGGTAGTCGGTAGTCGAAAACTTAAACCGTTCTATTTGTTAAGACAGATCTCGAGATCGAGTATCTGAGTTCTGGCGTCTGACGTCTGACATCTGACGTCTGACATCTGACATCTGATGACTGAAATATGGTTGCCATAATCGAAAGACGAAGCCTGAGAGATTTTGACCTGCTGACTTCTTTGTTGGCGGTCGCGATCGTGTGTTTCGGCGTCTGGCAGATCTACAATGCGCAGCCGGAGATGAATCTCTGGTCGAAGCAGATCATCGGACTCGGGATCGCGCTGGTCGCGTTCTTTCTTGTCGGCTTCAGCGATTATCGGCGCATCGTCGATGCGGCGCCGGTGTTTTACGGACTTGGGCTGTTTCTGTTGATACTCGTTCTAGTTCCCGGGCTCGGAGTCAAGATCAACGGGCAAACCGCCTGGCTTCGGCTGCCCTTGATCGGTCAGTTCCAGCCGTCGGAATTCGTCAAGATCCCGGTCGTACTGATGCTTGCCAAGTATTTTGGTGCAAGAAAGCCCGGAAGCCTTCGATTCAAGGAGTTTCTGATCGGTTGCGCGATTCTTGCGGCTCCCGTCGGACTGATTCTTCTTGAACCTGATGCGGGTCAGGCGATCACCTATTTTCCGCTTCTCGCAGTGGTCCTGTTTCTTTCAGGGATCAAGGTCCGGTACGTGATCATCACGATCGCGGCGGGCTTGATCCTGGCGCCCGCGGCCTACTGGGTCGGTGTCAAAACAGGCAAGATCAAGGATTACCAACAACAGCGGATCAATGCGATCCTCGATCCCGAAAGCGTCGACCCGCGCGGCTATGCGTATCACACGATCCAATCGATCATCACCGTCGGAAAGGGCGGCCTGACCGGAATCAAGGGTGATACCGAAACGTCGCAGGCAAAACTGAAATTCCTGCCTGAGCCGAATTCTGATTTCATCTTCGCGGTGACGGCCTAGAACACCGGATTCGTCGGCTGCATATCGCTTCTTCTGGCGTATATGATCCTGCTTTCGAGGCTCGTTTCCGGCGCCCGCGAAGCACCGGATCGGGCCGGAATGCTCGTCATCATGGCGATCGCCGGCGGAATGACGTTTCAGATTTTTATGAATATCGGAATGGTGCTCGGATTTTTGCCGGTGATCGGCGTCCCGCTGCCATTGATGAGCGCCGGACTTTCGGCGATACTTTCAACGTTCATCGCGATCGGTTTCGTGATCAGCGTCAAGATGCGAAGATTTGTTAATTAAGGCGATTCCACTGACGGAAGTCATCCGGTCTTCGGAAATCGGAAAATGGAATCATGGAATTTGAAATCTGGAATTCTGCACCGTTATGGCAAGAGAAAAAGCGATTGTTGAAAACGAGATAAGGTCGGTTGAGACCAAAGGCCGAAGTTTTTGGAGACTGATGTGGTTCCCGGCGGCGCTTATCCTGGCGCTGGCAGCGGGCGGACTGACCGGCATCCTGGCGTCATATTACCTTAACAATTCGCGCTATTCGGTCGAAGTTTCCGCGCTCGCGACTTATCGACCGCCGCAAGTGACGACCATCTATGCCGATGACGGTGAGACGATTCTTGCCGAATTCGCGATCGAAAAGCGCATCCCGATCAAAGATTCCGATATTCCGCAGAACGTCGAAGACGCGCTGATCGCGATTGAAGACTACCGTTTTTACAATCATATCGGGATCGACCCATACCGTCTCGGCGGTGCCGTTTTGAAGAACATCACTACCGGATCGAAAGAAGGCGCATCGACGATCACCCAACAGCTTGCGAAGAACCTTTTTCTCTACAAGGATCAGACCTACACCCGCAAGATCAATGAATGGATGGTCGCGCTTCAGATCGAACGCTTTTACACGAAACGGCAGATTCTTGAGATGTACATGAATTACGTCTTTCTCGGCGCCGGTTCGTACGGATTCGAGGCCGGCGCCCGGACGTATTTCGGAAAATCACTCAAAGAACTGAGTCTTGAGGAAGCCGCGCTTTTGGCGGCGATCCCGAAATCGCCTGAATATTCGCCGACGCGAAATTCGCAAAAGGCGAAAGAGCGCCGAAACATCGTGCTCGATCAGATGGCGAAATACTTTCCGGAGCGCTATTCGCAGGCTCAGGTGAACGCCGCGAAATCAAAAGAAATCGAGCTCGCGCCGACCGCGTACTATCAGAATCAGCCGAAATCGACCGCGTGGGATTACCCGATCGAAGAAGTCCGTAAATATCTCGAAGACAAATACACGACGCGCGTCGCACAGGGCGGACTTAAGGTCTATACGACCATCAACGTTGAGGCTCAAAAACTGGCGACGAAATCGGTTCGCGAAGGACTTCGCCGATATGACCGATCGCGCCCGTGGCGTTCGGACTACGTCAATATTCTCGTCGACGAAAACGAACAGCCGCTGACGGATGAAAAAGAGATCGACCGCAAGCTCAACAACTTCAAGCATCCTGACTGGTTTGGAGACGAGTTCGGCGAAGGCGAGTACATCAAGGGACTTGTCACAAAGATCGATACGTCGCGTGATGAGGCTTTTGTTCGGTTCGGAAAGTTCACGGCATTGGTCTCGCGTGCGGAAATGGGCCGCGCCGGCAAAGGCCCGGCATCGGAATTCAAGCCCGGTTATCTGGCGGAATTTCTGGTCAAGGCGGTCGATAACGACAAGCGGACGCTGAAGGTCGAGCTCAATCAGGTTCCGGAAGTACAGGCGTCGATCGTGTCGATCAACGCCAAGAACGGTGAAATCGTCGCGCTCGTCGGCGGTTATGATTTCCATACGAACAAGTTCAACAACGCAACGCAGGGACTTCGGCAAACCGGTTCGGCGTACAAGCCGTTCGTTTACACGGCGGCTGTCGAAAACGGAATGACGCCGGAATCGACCGTCAGCGGTGCGCCGATCAAGCGCGGCGGATGGCAACCGCACAACTACGACGGATCGACCAGCCACGCGAATGTTCCGATGAAGATCGCGCTCGCGAAATCGTATAACCTTGCGGCGGTCCACTTGCTTGAACAGGTCGGCGTCCAAACGGGCGCCCAAATGGTCAGACGGTTCGGAATCACAAATCCGATGGCGCCGAGTTTGCCGTCGGCGCTCGGAGCATCCGAAGCGTCGCTGCTTGAAATGGTTTCCGCCTATTCAGCTTTTCCGAACAAGGGAATCCGTGTCCAACCGCACCTGATCCGAAAGGTTTACAGCCGCGATGGAAGTTTGCTGGAAGAGTGGGACAACAAATCGTTCAAAGTTACCAGCGAATATGTTGCGCTGACGATGGTCGAAATGATGCGGGCGGTCGTTGCCGGTGGAGGAACGGCGACCGGAGCCAGCGCCAGCGGACATCAGCTTGCCGGCAAAACCGGGACGGTCAACGATCACACCGACGTTTGGTTTATCGGCTACACGCCGACCTACGTCACCGGCGTCTGGATGGGAAATCCGGAACGAAAGTCGAGTTTGGGTGCTGGAATGACGGGCGGACACGGCGCCGTACCGTATTTTAACGCCTTCATGATCCCGTTCATGAAGGACAAGAAACGCGACACCTTCCCGAACGCACCGCCGATGCCGGCCGAGATAAAGCGCGAGGCCGAACGCCTCAAGCGCGATGAGCAGGAAATGCTCGAACGAATGGATCTCGACGGCAAGAAACTTGGCGTGACGAATTCGACCAAGCTCGACAAAACAGGCGACGAGACGACGCCTTCTTCGACCGACGGATCCACCACGACGCCGGATTCGAAGTCCGGCGAACGCGGCGGCGACGAACGTCCGCGGGTGACGAACACGCCGAGAGTTGAAACCCCGACAAGACCGGTTCAGCAATCGACGCCGAAACCGGACAGCCCCGAAGGTTCAAAGCGAAAAGGCAAGAAAGGCGACGGGCAGTAAAAGTGGAAACGGTGAAAAGGTGAGCGAGTGAAAGAGCGAAAAAGGATGAAAGAGCGATGAGCACCGAGCGTGGCAACTCTTACACCTTCTCACTTTTTCACTTTGTCATTTTTTCACTTTCGCGTCGAGTCTTGAGCATTATCAGGATGGCAAGGACGCCGAGCGCGGAAAGTATATGTTTGATCGTATGTCCGCTCATCGCAGAGTTCAATGAATTGAAAATCTGATCATCGAATGTTTCGGTCAATTTTGCGGCGACGTACAGAATCAGGGCCACAAGCAGAAGCCAGCGATGCGTGAAACGCGCGCAAAATAGACCAAGCACGAGCGGAACCGTCAGCAGGGGCACGACCTGAATCCAGGCGTAGAATCTCAGATCGTCCGTGAAATACCAGTAAAACACGCTTGCCGCGCCGACGATCAGGGCCGGAATCAGAAGTACCCGAAGCCTCTCACCCGCGTGCTCCGCAAGCAGCGCGACAAACAACCCCATGAAACCGATCGTCATCGGCAACCGGTCCCAAACCAGTGTCGAATTACTCGGGGCCCAATGGTAGTAGCCCGAACCAATACTTACCAAGGTCACGCCGACGAACAAAACGATCCAATCAGGCGACAATCCCATCCGCCGGCTTGTGGCAAAACCCATCAGTCCGACGATCAGAAATCCGAAGTTCGATGCGACATCAAAGAAATTCGGGATTCCAAGATAAGCTCGCTGATCGGCGAAATCATGATAATCGGGATTCTGACCGAATTTCGGGATGAAAAAAATCGCGACGAAAGAAACGGCGATCACCGCAAACAACACCATCTCGCGCCAATTTGATCTTTGAGAGTTCATCAAAAAAACGTAAAGGGAAAATGGTGAACGGGAAAAGCTTCAGTTATCGATAATCATCGACTCAAGTTTCAAGGCCCGTCCGGTTCAAGAATTTCTTAACGTTGTAAGCCCTGTAATTTACGAATTTACAGCCGTATGTCAGGTTTTCGATTTAAGATTGCGCTATCACCGAACAAACCGCATGGATCAACCCCGGAAAGCAGAATCAGGGTTTAAGCCGTACCCGAACGGCGACTTTCTGAATCCAATAATCAAACGTTCCGAAACTTGGTCCAGTCCCCCCAGATTGCAAAGGTCGTGTCGACGTTCTGGATATTGACGAAGAGCGTCTTTCCGTCGCGCGAGAATGTCGAGCCTGCAAATTCGGCACCCTCTTTTCCGGGCGTAATATTTTTCGCGAAATCCGCAATCCGTCCATTTTCAGCCAGAATCCGAACAAAATTCTCCGGCTTTCCTTCGAGTCCTTTGTAATCGCTGTCTTCGCAGATAAACAACAACGGCGATTTCGGATGAAGGCAGATGTTGTCGGGCATGTCGAGAACTTCGCGATCGGGCGACTCGAACATCAGCGTCAATGTACCTTCATCTTTACCGCTCGGCGTGTACATCCAGATCTGGCCCGCCTTCTTGTCGCCGCCGTCGGTCGAGTCAAAGTAGATCCTTCCCTTTGAGTCCGGATAAACTCCTTCGAGCCGCGTGAAGATCGCCGCACCTTTGGCGATCCCTTGTTTGATCACCGCATCTTCTTCGGTGTCGGCAGATTCCGGATCGGGATTATCGATAGTTACCCATGTGGTTTTGAACACTGAACCCTGAATCTGCCCCTTGCGGGTGTCATACGCGTCCTTGTCGGCGATCTTCAGCGCCTGAAGGACGCCGCCTTCCGCAAGCCGCTTGTTTCGCTTCGGCAAAAACCGATAAAATCCGCCCGGCGAGTAATCTTCGGTCAGATAAACGATGCCGGTCTTTTTGTCGACCGCGATCGCTTCATGGACAAAACGGCCCATCGCTTTGAGCGGCACCGGCGTCACCGCCGCGTTCGCAGACGCCGGAACTTCGAAACAATACCCGTGGGGTTTCAGATATCCTCCGGTCTTTTTGCCCGAAGAACTGGTCCGTACGGTCGGGCCAAGCGTTGTTTCCTCGCACGAAATCCAGCTTCCCCAAGGCGTCGGACCACCGGCGCAATTGATGAGCGTGCCCGACAGGCTGACGAAGTCGCGCTTCACCAATCTTGTTTTCGGATCAATGATGAGCGTGGTCGTACCGCCGCCGGCGGTTTCGTCGTAAAAATTGACGCCGCCGATCGCGCCGCCCTGAACCGGCTTCTTATCGTTGACGACCTCATGATTCCGTACCAGTCTCAGATCGCCGCCGACCTGGAACGTCGCCATTCCATCATGTTTCGTCGGTGTCTTGACCCCGTCCGACATCAGATCACCGGCCTTTCCGAACGCGGTGTATTGAAAGCCGTTCGGTAAAGCAAGATAGTTGATGTCGGAATTGAGTGGTTTGGTCGGCACCAATTCCCCGAAGCCGACGGCACGAAAACGTGAAATGTCGCCGCTCTCGGCAAAGACCTCCGCACGTTTTCCAAGACCGCTGCATGCCAGCGCAAATGCACCCGAAACGGCTCCGAGGTGATGAATGAATCGTCGTCTGTCCATACTTCCATTCTACTGCCCGAAATCGTCGTTATCAATCAAATCATCGTTCTGACTGTTCCGCTCTCCGAGTTTGGCAAGCATTTCCCTGATATCGGTAACACCCTTGAACGCAACGTAAGCCGTGACGAAAATGTACCAACCGACCGCCGTAAAGGTCAGAATCATCCAGAAGTATTTGATCAAAGCGCTTCACCTCCTTTCGGTTTCAGCAATGAGAAGACCACCATCGCGAGAGCTGAACAAACATATGCCGCGATACCAGATCGGTAAGGTCCGACCGATTTCGCGAACTCGGCCGTTGCCGGAAGTTTGTCGAGAATCAGAAACGACGCCGGAATCGCCGCGGCGACGATGATCGACGCCGTCGCCCCCCAACTATTGGCCCGATCCCAGTAACAGCTGGCAATTAGAAGAACCGAAATCGATGCGAGATAGATCGTTCCGGTGATACCGAGATACGCCCAGAGATCGCCCTCGAGCGGATAGAGCAGTCCCCAAAAGAGCAGGAATACGCCGATCACCGCAACGATCATTCGGTTTACCAGAATTCCCTTCTTCTCCGACCACGCCGTTTTCCGGAACGGCGCCATTATGTCGTTGTAAATGACGCTTCCCCACGTCAGCATGTAGCTCGAATCGGTCGACATATCGGCCGCGAGCATCGCCGCAATACATAATCCCATCAGTCCGATCGGAACAAAGGTCGAAAGAAATGCGGGCATTGCCTCGAGCGTGTTGGTGACTTTCCCGAGCGTTGCAAGCGCGGCGATTCCCCAGATTGCGGGGATCAGAAAGCGGCAAACGAAAAAGAACGCCGTCCGCGTGTAGATCTTTTGTCCGGTGGCCGAATCTTTTGCCGCAAGGACGCGTGCGATCGTCGTTTGCCACGTCAGAACCGCCGCCGTATTCAGCAATATCTGAAAGACGACGTATTCCCATCCGAGCTCAGGATGAACGAACGGATTGAAACCGCCGGCGCCGTAGTTTATCTCGACCGTATTGACGATCTTTTCCCAACCGATGTTGATCAGGATCAGGATCGTGACGGCGATCAATCCGGCGCTCATGACAACAAACTGCAGAAAATCGGTGATCAGTACCGAGAGCATTCCGCCAAGTATCGTGTAAACCGCAACGCCGATCAGCAGCGTCGCCATCATCGCTTCGAGATAACCGAACCGCATCCCGAGAAATTCATGCGACGATGGACTCAGTCCCCCGATCTTGACTAAAAACTGTCCGCCGACGCGAAGGAAAACGCCCATGTTCAGCAATCCGCCAAGAACGATGACAACGCCCGCGGCCCATCTGACGCGCGGCCCGAATTTCTTCTCGATCAACTGCGGGATCGTGATGACGCCCGAATCGCGGAGCGGCTTGATGCAGAATCCGGTGTAACCGATGACGAGCATCGCAACCGCCATCGCAATCCCCGGCGTGACCCCGGCGAAACCATATTTGTAACCGGCCTCAGCCGTATACATGCAGGTCACGATCCCGAATTCGGTCGCGGCCAGCGACGCGATCCCGAGATAAACATTCATTTCGCGACCCGCGACCAGAAAATCGTCGACCTTGCCTACATATTTGCGGACATAGATTCCGGCCGCCATCGTCACCAGCAGATACACGCCGATGATGCTTCCGTCCAAAAGCCAGTTGAAGTTTGTCATTCGCTATTCCGAGTTGTGATTGGAGTCGGTAAAACTTGTTCTCCAATACTATTGCCGATTCATGAAACTGTCCAATCTATTGTGGGAGAGTTTCTGTGAGCCAAGAGTTGAGCGCGGGCGCCAGCAATTCAGGCGGCGGCAGGTGTCCGCTTTCGAGGATCAACAATCGCTTCTGACCGGTCATGATCCTAAACAACGGCTCGGTTTCGGTTGAGAGGGGATGCGCCTCATCATACCGGCCCTTCAGCACCAATTTCGGTATCCTGATGTGCGGAACGAAGTTAATCGGCGACGCTTCTTCAAGCCAATTCGACCACGAAGGTCGAACCCCGACGCCAACAAAAGCCGCCGACTTGTACCGATTCTCGATTGCCGTGAGAATTAATCCGGCGTTTCCTCCCCAACTGAGACCGACAAATGCAATCGACCCTTGATCAACCTCGTTTCTCGAATACAGATAATCAAGCCCGCGACGCCAATATGTGACGTTCCGGACCATTTCTTTTCGAAACGCAATTTTTCCGTCGCCGTCGGGTTTCGGCGGTTGACCGGGATACCCCATCAACTCGACTGCAAATACCGCACGTCCTGATTTTATGACCGGAGAAAGAACACTTTCGATCGAGTGTTTTAGCGAAGAGAATCCAAGCGGAACGTCGGCCGCCGGAATCCAGTGGACGACGTGAAGCGGTAGCTTCGCGTACTTTGGAATGTACAAATATCCGACCGTCCGTTCAGTTCTGTTGGCGTTGAAGGAAATAGTTTCCCGAATCCATGAGTCCGACTCGACCGTTTCCTCAATTCTGGCATCAATCGGAATATCGTCATATGCGTAATGAGCTTTCCACGCGTTGAATCGACGGGCAGAAGTTGCTTCGTATTGAGGATTGGCGATCGGCAAAAATTCAAATCCGCCGGCATCGGTATGATCGATCGGTTGAACAAGGCGGAAACCGATCCGATCAGATGCGTAGCCCGCTGGAAAATCGGCATAGTAACCAAAGAGATACGGTTTGTCGCCCCATGATCCACCCGCAACCAACACCTTTGAGGCACGGCTGTTCAGCAGCCACTCAGCCGCATTACCAGCCATGTTCAAACAACCGAACGGACTCGCGCCAAATTCGTTAAGGCGGGTGTCCATCGGACCGTTGTTCCCAAAGTTGGCAAGTCCGTCGGTCGAATCAGAATATCGAATCGGGCCCCACGGCATCGTGTCTCGGCCCTGATCAAATTCTCCATCCCGGGCGGCCTTTTCCCACTGAAAAATGCTCGGTAACATCTTGCCCCGAAAGCGTGCATAGGCGGCCGCTTCAAACCATGAGACACCGGTTACCGGCTTCAAATCGTCACCCTTCGGAAAGTCCTGATTGATCCACTTCCGCGGTCCGGGCAATCCGGTTTGATCGACAAACTGAGCCATCGCACGGCCGAAGTCGTATCCGCCGCCGAATTCAAGCAGTTCGTTCCAGTACTCCGGTTTTGTGTAACCGCCGGCGCTGACAAACTCTCTGAACTCAAGATTCGAAACCTCATACCTGTCGATGAAGAAGTCGCCGATCAGGGTTGCCTCTTCCGTCGGGCGTGCATACGCGACGAGCCTGTAATTACCGCCCGGAACGTACACCATATTCCGGGGAACCAGTGATGCGTTAACGAGCTTTGCATTTACCGACATCGGTGGTTGAGCGATGACATCGGATTGGTAATCAGGTGTCAGACCCGAAATTGTCCGAATCAGCGGCTCGTATCCGTCGAGCTCGACAAAGAGTTGGAAGAGCCCGCGGGGGACTTCCACGTCGTTGAGCGGTGTTTTACCGACAAATTCACGGTCACCGTTATGATTGCCGTACGCTTGGAACCGTCTGATATGAACAAGGGCTCCGGGCGGATCACTTTTTACATTCAGCCGATCGGTGAATGCATTTGTCATTGCGTCAAGTTCCGCAGTCTCTTCAAGATACGGCCGTATCTCGCGGGCCAGATCATACGCCTCGAACGTCTTCTTCGAAGCGACCAGCGTTCGGATAGTATTCAGTTCCGATAGCGCGCGGTTGTAACGGTACGCTTTGTAGAGAAAAAATACCGCGACAGAAGTTATCGCAACGAGAAGGATCATTCCGGCATATGAACGAAATCCGCGCGCTTTGGCTCTGATATTGAAGCGACGGCTACGAAGGTGCTCCTCGATAGCTTGATCATCACGCAGTGCGATCAATTGATCACGGAACTCAGCTGCACTACGAGTGCGCCGGTGCTGTTCCTTTTCGAGTCCGGCCTTTAATACAGGTCTGATTTTTTCTGGAAGCTCGCTAAGATCCGGCTCATCGACAAGAATCGCGGCAAACGTTTCAGCGGTATTCCCGTGATGAAACGGATTTCGTCCAGTGAGCATTTCCACGGTCGATACCGCAAGACTCCAAACATCGCTCCGACCGTCAAGACTAATTCCTTTCGTTTGTTCTGGGGACATGTAGCCGACGGTGCCCATGATGGCCCCGGGAATGCTCAGCGAGGAATTGCCGGAATGAATTGCGGTGAGCTTTGCGAGTCCGAAATCCAGAATCGTTGCTCGCCAACCGTTCGAGATGATGACATTGGACGGCTTGACGTCGCGATGAACTATCCCAACCGCATGTGCGGCGGCGAGTGCGTCCGCGAGTTGAATCGCAATGTGGATCGCGGTTTCCTGCGCCAGCGGACCACGCGCGAGGATTTCAGCAAGCGTTTCGCCTTCGATGAACTGCATCACAATGAACGAGAAGTCATCAGACGACTCAAGATTATGAACCGCGCATATGTTCGGATGTGAGAGCGACCCGGCGGCCTGAGCTTCGCGTTTCATTCGCTTGAATTCGATGTTTTCGATTCCGTCGCCGAACGGCAAAAGTTTGATCGCGACATCCCGACTCAAATGCGGATCATGAGCGAGATAGACTGTCCCTTGACCGCCGCTGCCGAGGCGGCGTTTGATTCGATAACCTCCGACCGATTCGCCGGGCTCGAGCTCGTGGCGAGGCTCGACAATGAGCTCGGCAACTTGTTCAACTGCCGGCGATTCAAGAAAGCTTGGCTGAAACGAACTCAGCAGTCGCAAAACTTGTTCTTCAATTTCTCTCTCGTTCTTGCAGGCATCGCGTAAGAATTGGTCCCGTGCGGCTCCCTCAAGTTTCAGCGCTTCGGTGAAAACGTCTTTGATTCTCTGCCACTCTTCAGAACTCATTTTTCGCTCAGTTCGAGCCGAAGCCAGGCTTTGGCCATGTTCCAGTCTCGCTTTACGGTGGCCGGCGAGATTCCAATAGCCTCGGCAGTCTCTTCGATGCTCAATCCACTGAAAAACCGAAGCTCAACAATTCTGGCCTGTTGTTCATCGAACACGACAAGGCGATTCAGTGCGTCGTCCAACGCAAGAAGATCGACGCTCTCGTCTCCCGCGGCCACAAACAGCGCCTCATCGATCGGAAGATTCTCGGCATCGCCGCCACGCTTTGCTCTTTTCTTCGAACGGGCGTAGTCAATCAGAATACGTCTCATCAGGTTGGCGGCAATGCCGAAGAAATGGGCGCGATTCTGCCATACGACTCTGTCCTGTTCGACAAGCCGCAGATACGCCTCGTTGACCAACCCCGTTGTTTGAAGCGTATGACCGCGCCGTTCCCGAAGCAGATAATGATGCGCCTGGCGTCGGAGCTCTTCGTAAACAAGCGGAACTATGGCGTTCAGCGCTTCGCGCCGCCCGTCACTCCATTCCTTGAGAAGTCCTGTCAGATCGTCCATGGTTGATTCGCCGAAGATAGCGAAATAAATCTGTCGGGTTCAGAATCTTACCGCGAAATTCGTCGGACACTGAAACTTTTTTTCGTCAGAGTGAGCCAATCCGATTCAAAGCGTCGCGTTTTTACCGTTGAAGCCAGAAAACGGCGAAAAATAAATAGGAGAACAGTTATGAAAAGAGGATTCAGTTTAGTTTTGATAATGGCGTTAGTGATTTTCGGACTTTCAATGAGCGCAACTGCGCAGAAGGGCAAACTCTTCAAGGGCGTAGACTGGAGATCAATGGCGGACGCCGCAAAGGCAGGCAAGACGTCGCCGGACCAATCGATAATCGATATCGTCAATCGGGCGTACAACGAGAAGGTTCCGGCCTCGAAAGATGCGGTATCGGCCAACCCGACCGGAACCTGGTACGTCACGGTTCCGGGCGAGACGCCCGAATCAACGTTCTATGCCTATCACACGTTCGGGCAGGAAGGAACCTTCGTTGAAACTTCAAGCCTGCTCGCGACATTGACGGAAGGTCCGGCGCATGGAGTCTGGGAGCGACGAATGGGAGGATTCGTCTTGACGTTCGAGTTGTTTGCGTTCGATCCCGAATCGAGGGCGCAAGTCGGCAGGGTTCGCGTTCGAAACTTCATAGTGATGGAGGACAGAAGCAACTTTACGTCGAATTCGGTGGTCGATTTCATCGAACTTGACGGGACGGTAATTCCGAACATCGGCGCCGGACCGTATTCGGCGACGCGAGTTCAACTTCGGTCGATCTACTAAATTGTGATGACGGGTTCGCGACTTCCGCGAACCCGTCTTCTTATGCTCCGAATTGCCGCAAATGATGATCGAGATGTTTTGCGGCCAAAATTCCCCATTCGTACCGATTCATGTACCCAAATCTGAAATGACTCGAAAAGACGTAATCGGATGGTGTTGCCGCGAATTTCTCGATCAGTGCAATGAGACTTTCACGGTCGGCATCGAAGCTAGTTGGAGACGTTCCGTTCCCGTCAACCTGATCGGCACGCTTCGAGGTCGGTACATCCTTCGGAATCGGAATAACATACAAAACCAGAGTTTTGATCAACGTTCGACTGATGAAAGAACTCTGATCGTTGATCGTTCCCAATTCACCCAACGATCCCCGAATCGCATCCGCACAGTGACACATCATCTGATTGACGTTCATCTTGCCCCAGGCGCCGGTCGAATCGAGACGAAGTGATCGAATTCGATTGATCAAAAGGGATCGATCTTTTTCGTTATGCAGGTTCATTATTTTCGCTTCTTTTCAACGACTTAGGATCAGACGTCCGCCGTCGGATTCTTTGTCCGGCGATGACTAATCCGACTTCTTACCGCCTCTTCACCGGACCGGACGCGGGTATACGACCGGGCTTTTGTTGCCCGTCTTGTCGACCGCCCGAACGCCGAAAAAGTAATTGTCCTTCGACATTCCTTTGGCGGTGTACGCGGTGACATTTCCGACGAACTGCGAACCTTTCCAGGCGTCGCTCGTCGTTTCGCGCCAGACAACTTCATAGCCTGCAAGGTCCGCATCCTTGTTTGCGTCCCATTTGAGTTCAGTATCGTTCGTCAGTTTGCCGGTCACGATTCCGACGCTTTTCGGTTTTGCCGGTGCGTTCGCCAACGATGCGAGCGAGATCAGGTTGACGCGTGTAACGTTCGCCGTATATTCAAAATCGACAAACTCCGGCGTGTCGCCATAAAAGACTCCGTTCTCGGTTCTCACATTCTGATGCTGATGCGTGTAATCCTCATTCGGCTCGGTAAATCGAACGGCCGCGAAGCCACGTTCCAGGAACGGAATGTGATCGCCGCCCCGACCGTATCTGTCGCGCCGGTAAATTATCCAGACGCTGAAGTTTTTGAAATATTTGTCAGACGATTCCTTGATGTAGCGGGCAAGCTGGCGTGCCGGCGAGTCGTTTTCGCCGCCGACGCTGCGTCGTGTCGCCGCTTGCTGATCGGTTTCGTCGGACGGGACACCCTCGGCAAACACCCGGACCGTGTGCCGAGCCGCCGCATTTTTCAGCGTCGTGACGCCGCCGACGATATCGTTCGTGAACATCGCCTCAATGTTCATTTTCGAAATCTTCGCCTGTTCCGCAAAATACGCCGCGCCGAGCAATCCTTGTTCTTCACCGGCCACGGTCATGAAAACGATCGTCGCATCGAATTTTCTCTTGCTCATGACACGTGCGAGTTCGATCACGGCTGCGGTTCCCGACGCGTCGTCGTTGGCTCCGGGCGCATCGCATTTGGCGTCGACGGGCGACGTGCACATTGAATCGTAATGCCCCGAAACGACGTAAACGCGCGACGGATCGGTCGTTCCCGAAAGCGTCGCGACGACGTTCGTCAAAGTCGTCGGTTCAGGAATCCGGTTTGATTTCGGCTGAACAAAACTCTGTTTTTCGACTTTAAGGCAGTTTCCGCAATCGGCCGATATCTTCTGGAATTCGGCGAAAATCCAATCGCGGGCCGCGCCGATTCCGCGCGTCGGATTGTCCTGTTCCGAAAGCGTGTTTCGCGTTCCGAACGAAACCAGTTTGCGGATAGACGTTTCGATATTTCGCGCGGAAACCTCGGCGATCATTTTCTTGATCTCCGGATCGGGCTTTGTTTTCTGGGCGAATGCCCCGGTGATCGGAAAAAGCAGAAACAGGGCAACAATCGTAATTTGTCTTGGCATATTTTTTTCAGCGCTGAATGATGTCGAAACCGGCGAGATTGCTGCCGTCCGAAGAAAAAAGATATCCGACCGTTTCGTCAATCGTAAAATACCGGTCAGGATCGCCGATCAGCACGAACCGATCGTCACGTCCGGTGTGAATGTTCACGCCGACCAATCCCTTCCGGTCGAACGGTTCGGGAAGATCGGTGTAAAAGTACATGTAATTGCCGCGGAGTTCGGCGAGCCGTTTTCGCCGCAAGAGAAGATCGGACAGTTTTTCGATCCGCCGAACCGGATCGATCCGGTCAAGAATGCTCTCCTGAACATCGGCGCGCGACGGCGCGATCTGGTTGATCACTGAAGGCCGCCTGATCTGAAGTCCGGAGACGCGGCTAGCGATGTTCGCCGTCCGCGATGCGATCCCGAAAACGGTCAACCGGTTGGTGACATAGTTGCCGGCGGCGTTCGATGCCAGCGACGTCAGGTCGAGCGATCCGAATCGTGACTTGAGCCCCGACCAACGTAAATTCAGAACCGATCGGACCGAAGCGGCGCCGCGCGCAAGATTCAGGGCGCTGCTCCCTATCGAACCGTATCTGAAATATATCGCCGCCGCCCGTAGCGCGATTCCGGTCACGATCCTCAACACACCGCGCGCCGGCGCTTTGTGTTTGACGCGCCACGTTGCGCTGACCCGTGAATTTCGGTCGGCCCGCGCGGATGGCACCGGAAACGCCGCGATCTCGTCTTTTCCGCCGATAACGGCGCTGCCCGTTTCGTTGATGACGATGAATTGTGCACGTTCGACGTCATGATCAAACTTTGCGATTTCGCGGCCGGTTCTCGAATCGATCGCGTAAACCTGATCGCGATCCGCGATGACAACCGTTCCGGCGTCGGGAATCGCAAGATTCGTGATTCCCTTGTCCGCACCCTTGAATCGCCAGCGCGTCTTGCCGTCGGCGACGTTGATCGCCGAAACTCCGTACGGCCCCTTTTGTTCGATTTCACCGTCTTTGAGCCGCGTGAATTGTCCCCCGGTGCGGACTACGAGATCGCTGCCGACGAGCGCCATTTCCGCAGAATTTCCGAGATCTCCGGCTTCCCAATCGAGTTTCAGATTTCTTCGATCGATCGCCCTGATCTTGCCTCGTCCCGAAACGTAGATCCGCTGATCATCAAAAGTCACGTCGGCCTCGGTCAGCGCCAGTCCGCTCTCATTGACCTTGAACTCATCGCGGAATTTCTGGTCACCGTTCCGCGCGTCATACGCGGTGACGCCCTCATAAAAAACGAAGATCCTGCCGTCAAGAATCAGCGGCGGACGATAATTGTCGAGCGTATGCGGGACTTCGCCTTCTGAATCGAAGCGCGAAGGCATCATCTGAACGTCCGAATCAAGCTGCTTGCGCCAAAGCTCCTCGCCGTCCGATAGCCGGATCGAATGGATCATCGGCGATCGTTTTACTTCGCCGCCGATCTTCGCTTTCGATTTTTTCACCAGGACCGCGACGAGCAGATCATTCTCCGGATCGACCGCGAGTTGCATGACGTCGCCTTTGATCCGGTCAGATCGCCAGATGCGCTCGCCCGAAAGCAGATCGATCGCTTCAACGCACGACTTGTCGCCGTCGTCGGTCGAGACCAGGATCAGATCCGTCGACGGGATTTGCGTAATTGAAGTTTCATCAAGACCCTTGTGTTTGCGTCGCCATAAACGCTGGCCGGACTGGGAATCGAAGGCGAAAAGCGAGTTGTCGCCGGCGGCGAGAACGATGCCGAATTCCGTGGTTTGGTAGAATCGGATTTTGGTGTCGAGATTTTCCTGCCATACCTGCGAAAAAGCGCCGGCCGGCATCAGCAACAAACAAAAAAGGAACAAAACTCGCATATTTTTTTGTCGATCACAGGGGAAAATTACGATTAGATTAACATATTTCGACGTCTGCCCGAGTTCGTCGCAAATCCAATAATCATACGTTTGTCACAAACTCCGGACACGCGGTGTATTCCTCACAGCAAGACAAAAAGATCGGAGGCAATTATGACAGATTCATTCAAATACTTGGTTATCGCGTTGGTGTGCATGTTGTTGCTGGCCGTCAGTAATACGTTTGCGCAGACAAGTGAAAAGGTCCGGCAGTTCTGCGGTGACGGCTGGACTTCGGGAAACAAAGCATCGTCGCGCGACCTGCGCGAGTTCAAGACAAGCGGGGGCTCGGTGACCGTCGACGGCAAGGCGAACGGCGGCGTCTCGGTCCGCGGTGAGGACCGCAGCGATGTTCAGGTCCGGGCGTGCATCCAGGCTTGGGCCGATACCGAAGCCGAAGCGCAGTCGATCGTCAAAAGCATCCGCATCAGCGAAAGCGGCACGATCGCGGCCGAGGGCGACGGTAAGAACTGGTCGGTTTCGTATGAACTTCTGGTTCCGCGCAACACGAATCTCAAACTGACGACGTTCAACGGCGGAATCGCGATCTCGGACGTTGACGGCACGATCACGTTTGAAGCGACGAACGGCGGCATCTCGCTCTCGAACCTCGCCGGAGACGTTAGCGGAAAAACGATGAACGGCGGACTTCACGTCAAACTTGGCGGCGAAAGCTGGAAAGGCGCCGGTCTTAACGTGGAAACAAAGAACGGCGGCGTGAGTTTGAAGATGAGCGAGAACTACGCGGCCCGAATCGAGGCCGGAACGGTCAACGGCGGGTTCTCAAGCGAAATCGAATCTCTCAAGATCGACAAGACGGAACAGGAAAAACGCGGCTGGACGAACAAGCGCGTGTCGGCCGATCTGAACGGCGGCGGAGCACCGATCAAGGTCTTCACGACCAACGGCGGCATCAGCATCAAGGCCGCCAAATGATGTTCGGAGATTCGGTCCCGGTCGGCAAAGTTTACGGTTTGGATGCCGGCCGGGTCCGAATCTTCGGGCTATCTTGAAAAAACGATTTCACCGTTGAAGATCGTTAAGACCGCGTTGGTTTTCAGAATCTCCTTGGGTTCAATCGACAAAAGGTCTTGCGAGTGCACGACGAGGTCAGCCAGTTTTCCGGCCTCGATCGTGCCTTTTTCTTTTTCGGCGAATTCGGCAAAAGCCGATTCGAAAGTATGACACCGAATCGCTTCGGCGATCGAAATCCGCTCCTGCGGCTGCCAGCCGCCGGCCGGACTGAGGTTTTCTTCCTGACGCGCGAAGGCCGAAAACAGCGTTCGGTAAGGACTCATCGATTCAACCGGAAAATCGGTGCCGAAGGGCATGTGAACGCGATACGAGCCGAGCGTATGCCACGCATATGCGCCGAGAACGCGATATTCGCCGAGACGCGAATCTGCCCAGCGCTGATCGGTGATCGCGTGCGACGGCTGCATCGACGCAATGATTCCGAGTTCGGCAAATCGTCTGAAATCCGAAGGCGCGACGACCTGCGCGTGTTCGATGCGGTGGCGACGCTCGGGCCGGACGCGATATGGCGTGGTCAATGAATCCGTCAACGTGACGTTTGTCCGGTCGGCTTCGGCGAATCCATCAAGCGCCATCCGGTTCGCCCGATCGCCGATCGCATGAAGCGCGATCTGCCAGCCCTCGCGGTCTCTTTCAATGATCATCCGCGTCAGTTCTTCCGGAGATTTCCGAGCAAGTCCTGAATTTGCGGCGTCATCCGCGAACGGCGCGAGCATTGACGCCGTTTTTGATCCGAGAGTTCCGTCGACGTAACCTTTGAGCGCCGTGAGTTTCAATCGGTTCGGATCGTCCTTGAACGACGCGAACTCGGCTCGTTGCCGGCGCAATTCGGCGACGGAATCGTCGAAATTCTGCCACTCCGAAACTCGGACCGTAAGTTTGCCCGCGTTTAGAAATTGGCGGTAAAGCTTCGTTGTTTCGTAACCCGAATTGTCCTGGACCGAAGTGATCCCGAATTCGCGCGCCATTTTCAGCGCCAGCTCCATTCCCTTCGCCTGTTGTTCGGCGGTCGGCGGCGGTATCAGCCTCGCGACCAGCGCCTGCGCGGTTTCCTTCAGAATTCCGGTGGCATTCCCATTCGCATCCCGCTCGATCTCGCCGCCGTCTGGCGCCTTCGTGCCGGATGTGACGTTCGCCAGCTCGAGCGCTTTTGAGTTGACCCAGGCGACGTGGCCATCGACACGGATCAACGCAACCGGATTGGCGGGCGCGACCTCATCGAGATCGCGCCGGTTCGGAAACGAGCCGCCCCACAGCGTGTGATCCCAGCCGCGGCCGACGATCCATTCGCCGGGCCGCGAGTCTTTCGCTTTGGCGGCAACTTTTGATTTTGCCTCGGCGAGCGTCTTGCTTCCGGTCAGATCGACGTTCAGAAGCGCGATCGCGCCGCGCAGAAAATGCAGGTGAGCATCGTTGAATCCGGGCGTCACCAGCCGGCCTTTGAGATCGATCGTTTTCGCCGACCGGTACTTGCGCTTCAGATCGGCCGACCGGCCGACTTCGACAATCCGTCCGCCGTCGATCGCAACGGCTTCAGCGATCGAATAATTCGCGTCGGCAGTAAAGACCTTGCCATTCACAAGCAAGAGCGAGACAGGCTTTGCAGGCTGCGCCGAAAGCAGTGTCGGCAGCACGACAAGAACGATCAGAAGCGACGTCATCAATCTGTTCAACATATCCCGAACATCCTAACAGCAATCGTGTCTCAAATCACAAAGAGCCGGATCGCGAGTTTGGTCATCGGCGCAGATAAGTCTAGAATCACCGCTATGAGAATTTTGAGCATTGTCATTGTTTTTGTTGTCATTTCCATCTCGGCCACGGCCCAGATTCCGTTGCGGACACTGGTCGATATTTCAAAAGCAGAGGATGAATTGCGGTTCGATGAAACGCTCAGAAAGCTGATGACTAATCCGAGCCCGGCAGTTCGCGAACGGGCTGCGCTCGCCGCCGGACGGATCGGCAACGACGCGGCGATCGGCGATCTCGAAAAACTGGTCAACAGCGACAAATCGGATGAGGTCCGGACAACCGCAATGTTTGCACTCGGTGAGATCGAATCGATCAAAGCGGCTGAGATCGTGCTCGGAATTCTCGCGGATACCCGCGCCGACGGCGATTTGCGGGCCCGCGCAATCGAAGCGGCCGGTAAGATCGCGGCGGCAAACGCGAAAGAGCCGAAGTCGGCAGAGCTCGGGAAGGCGATCGTCAACGCGCTTGAGTTCGAAATCGGAAGACGCTCGATGTCCGATCGGCTGTCGATCTTACTCGGGCTCACCGCCGTTTTGCGGGCACGGCCCGAAGGCGGCGATGCGATATCGGCGAAATTTCTCGATAGGACGGATCCGCGAATCCGCGCCGATGCGCTGAACACAATGACGCGGATCCGTGCAAAAAACGCGAACGCGGCGGTCCGATCTTTGCTCGAATCCGACAATGACGGCGTCGTTCGGGCAAACGCGGCGCGGGTGCTTGGCGCGGCCGAGGACAAAGAGTCGATTCCGCAACTTCTGAAATCGGCGACCGGCGACGCTGACGCCAGAGTGCGGGTTTCTGCCATCAGATCGCTCGGATCACTCAAAGACGCTTCGGTCGCACCGCGTTTGATCGAGTACGGCGAGACGGTTTTCGTGAAATACAATGGGTCGAAGTTCAAGAATCCGGCCGAGAAGAATGAGCTTTTGGAAATCGTGACCACGCTCGGACGGCTTTTGCAGGGAAAGGCTGACGAAGCCGCAGTCGGGTTCATCAACCGCTTCCGGGCGGCCGATGCGTACGTTTCGCCGGAATCCGAAACGGCGGTCGCGAGGATCGCGCCGAAGGAATATGTCGAATCGCTGATCGCCGCGCCCGAGAATTCGTTCGGCAAAGACTGGCGGTCGTCATCGGCGGCATTTCAGGCGCTTGGCGAAATTGCGGGCCTTGAGTCAAACGAATCGAACAACGCGCTCAAGCTCAGGACGAAGCTGATGCTGATTCAGCTGTTGGGCGGATGGCTCAACGCCGACGACAAGGTCCGGGCGTCTGACGATGTCTCGCTCGCTATACCTGATCTGCTTCGGGCATTCGCGGCGTTCAAATCGGAGAACACGTCAAACATCATCAGGCCGCTGCTTGAAATCGACAACGATCCGTTGGTCCGCGCTGCCGCCGCCGATATCCTGGGCGATCAACCGTCGACACCCGAAAACCTTGCTGCGCTGAACAAAGCGCTCAAATTCGCGCTTTCGCGTGACACTGTCTACAACGATGCGGCGCTTTCGATCCTTGATTCGCTGGCGAAGCTCGACAAAAAGGCTGCGGGCGAGACCCTGATCCTGGCGCTCGGCGCGAACGATTATCTGGTCCGGAAAAAGGCGTTCGATCTTTCACGCGACGCCGAGATCATGAAGTTGAACCCGGTCCTCAAAACGGCGGTCGATTACGCGACGGCGCGCGGCGGCCGCGGCGTGTTGCGATATCGGTCCGGATCGAAGGTCGGCGTCGTGACAAACTCCGACGCCGATTATGTCCGCGCATTGTCACGCCGGAACGGTTCGGTGAAGGCGGTTCTGAAAACCGAAAAAGGGTCGTTTACGATCGTGTTCAACCCGGAAGAAGCGCCGCTGACGGTCGACAACTTCATCAGGCTCGCCCGCGCCGGCTATTTCAACGGACTGGCGGTTCATCGCGTCGTGCCGAATTTCGTGATGCAGGACGGCGACAATCGCGGCGACGGCAACGGCGGTCCGGGATGGTCGATCCGGTGTGAGCTGAACATGCTCCCGTACGATCGCGGCGCGGTCGGCATGGCGCTGTCGGGGAAGGACACGGGCGGCTCACAATGGTTCGTGACGCACAGCCCGCAGCCGCACCTCGACGGCGGCTACACGGTCTTCGGACGCGTTCCCGAATCCGACATGAAAGTCGTCGATTCAATCGTCCGCGGCGACAGGATCCTGAAGGTCGAAATTCTCGAAGCTCGGGGAAGGGTGAAACCGATTGGATTCAACCGGCCGTTGTTTTAATCGATGAAATCCGAAATTCGAAATTCGAAATCCGAAATATCGAGACATCTCGACACCGGCACAAAGATCTACGAGTTTTACGACGAGTTTCTCGTCGTTTGCCCGCGGTGCGGATCGCTCGGGAAGGTTGTCATCGATGAAGAAAGGTCTGAGGAATTGTCGACGCGAAAGATCGATCAGCACCGCAACAAGTTATTCGGACCGCGAAAGTTCATCTGCACAAAATGCGTCCATCGCGATCGATGGAACGGATCGCAGATCACCTCGGGCACGAACCGCGATTGGTACTTCGGGTTCAGACTGTGGCTCGAGATCGAATGTTGCGGCGAACTGCTTTGGGCGTATAATCTCGAACATCTTCAGATGATCGAAGAGTATGTCGGCGCCAAACTGCGTGAGCGAACAAACAAGGGCCGGAATTCGTTTTTCAGCAAACTGCCCCAATGGATAAAATCGGCAAAGAATCGTGATGAGGTGTTGCGGGCGATTCGGCGGTTGAGGGAAAAGTGAGATGGAAGTGATCGAAGAAATTGAATATACCGAACGGCGGCAAACGCTGATCATGACGCGTGAAGAACGCAAACGGGTCGAGATTGAGGAAAGTCTCGAAAGTCTTTCGCGCTATCTCGACGGGCTTTTCCGCGTGCCCGGAACCGGGTGGCGGTTCGGGCTCGACGCGCTGATCGGACTCATTCCGAACGCCGGTGACACGCTGACCTCGATCCTTTCGTTTTACATTCTCATTGCCGGCGCGCGGTACGGAGTTCCGAAGATCACGCTTCTGAGAATGGCGCTCAACATCGGGCTCGATTATCTGGTCGGAACAATCCCGTTCATCGGCGACGCGTTTGATTTCTTTTGGAAATCCAACAAACGAAACATGGATCTCATCCGTGAAAGGGCGACCGGCAAAAACGTCGGCACGTGGCACGATTATGCCTTCGTTTTCGGAATGATCTTGTTATTGATCGGGCTGCTTATCGGCTCGATCCTGATCAGCATTTACCTTCTCGCGCTGTTGTTCGGATCGCTCTGGAGCATGTATTGATCACCGACGGAACAAGTTATGGCAAACAACAATCTTGGCCGGACTCGCGGCAGCTTACAAACTAAAGAACGCCGGTTGGAACGTGACTGTGCTTGAGGCACGAAGCAGGCTCGGAGGGCGTGTATTTTCGCACACGATGAACGGACTGATCTGCGAACTCGGTGCGGAATGGGTAGGCGAAAGCCACGAACGGCTGAAGGCGCTTTGCGCGGATTTCGGAATTCCGCTCCAAAAGCATCAGTTTGAAGATTCGCTGATGCTCGACGGCCGCGTTTTCAAACCCGGCGAATGGGGTTTTTCGGCATCGGCCAAGTCATCGTTTGCGACCGTCATCGACGGATACGCAAAACTCACCGAGGCGCAGAAACGCGGCATCGATTCGCTCGATTGGTGGACATATCTTGAAAAGCTCGGCTTTGGTCCCGACGATCTTCGGCTGCGCGATCTGATGGACAGTACCGATTTCGGCGAATCGATCCGTCACGTTTCAGCGTTCGGAGCATTGGCCGAATATGCCGAGTCGAGCCCGAAGAACGAAATGGATTACAAAATGACGGGCGGCAATTCACGGCTGGTCACGGAATTCGCAAATCGTATCGGTGTCGCCAACATCAGGCTCAACGAACCGGTGCGGCGCGTCACTCAGCGAGCCGGCGTAGTAACGGTCGTCACCGATCGCGAACAGATCCGCGCCGACGCGGTGATCTGCACCGTGCCGACAAACTCGCTGCTCAAGATCAAATTCGATCCGGCGCTGCCGTCGATTCAGCGTCAGGCCGCGGAACGGCTCAACTATGCTCGAATCATCAAGAATTCGGTGCTTTATGAAGAACGATTCTGGAAGGCGGACGATTTCTCGATGGTTACCGACGCGACCTCGCACTACTATTTTCACAGCACGCAGAAGCAGACTGGATCGCAGGGAATACTGACCGCATATGCGATCGGTGAAAAGGCCGATGTGCTCGCGTCGCAATCTGATTCGCGCCGGATGAACGTCATCACCCGTGACCTGATCGACTTCAATCCGGCAGCGCCGCAGCTTGCCCGTTCGATCGCGACCTACGCCTGGCAACGCGACGAATTCACCGACGGCGCTTACGCCCTCTATCGTCCCGGACAATGGTTCGGATTGCGGCCGATCTTGCAACGACCGCACGGAAAAGTGCTGTTCGCCGGCGAGCATCTCGCCGATTGGCAGGGATTCATGGAAGGAGCGATTGAAACCGGAGAGAGTGCGGCGGAAATGCTGTTGAAGTAAGCAGTGAGCGGTAAGCAGTAAGCAGTGCAGAACCGCGCACGAAGTAAGCGGGTGCGGACCGTACTGCTCACTCCGTACCGCTTACTGCTACTGCTCACGGCGCACCGCTCACTGCTTACTGCTCACGGCGTACCGCTCACTGCTCACTTCTCAGGCAGCGGCTTCTTGGGTACTCGGGAACATCTTTTCGAGTGCACCGGTAAGAACTCCGACTCCGAATTCTCCGGCGGCCCGGGATTTGAGTTTTCCTTCGGCATCGAAGAGATAATAGACCGGAACCCAACCTTGCTCATTTTGAAAGGCGTCTTTCAGTTTGTGAAGGTTATCGACGGCGCAGATATCGTCGATCGAATGCTCGGCGATCGTCGCTTTGACAGTCTCGAGATTCGTATCGGCCTCATACCGAGGCATATGAACGGCAACCGTCCGCAATTCCGGATATTTGCTCTTGAGCTCTTTCAGCTTCGGCAAATTCTCTTTGCAAATCCCGCAGCTGGTTGCCCAAAAATAGACTAATGTTGAATGACCATTGACCATAGCTTCGGCGTCGATTTGTGCTCCGCCGAGCCACTCCGTCGCGCCATCAAATTTCGGCAGCGCGTCTCCGATTCTCATTGGCATAACTTCTTGCGATTTGGATTTCGGATTGTCGATTTTGGATTTCGTGATTATCGATGGGTGAGCCCAATCCGAAATCCAAAATCTAAATCCGAAGCAACTCAGACCTTCAAATTCTCCTGTCCCGGCGTCCAGTTGGCAGCGCAAAGTCCGCCCGTCTGCAGCCCCTGAAGCACGCGGAGCGTTTCGTCGACCGAGCGTCCGATGTTCAGATCGTGAACGACCGAGTACTGCAGAACGCCTTCGGGATTTATGATGAACAGACCGCGAAGTGCGATGTTCGCTTCTTCAACCAGGATGTTGTACTTTGCGGCAAGACGGCCGGCAACGTCCGAAGCGAGCGGATACTGAAGTCCTTCGATTCCGTTCTGGTCGCGCGGTGTCTTGATCCATGCGCGGTGCGAGTGAACCGAGTCGGTCGAAATGCCGATGACTTCGGCGCCGACGCCGTTGATCTCGTCAAGCCGATCCGAAAATGCCGTCAATTCCGTCGGGCAAACGAACGTGAAATCGAGCGGGTAGAACATCAGAATGAGCCATTTTCCCTTGTAGTCAGAAAGCTTGACGTTTTCCTTAAGAGTTTCAAGATTCTTGGTCGACGGCAGATCAAAATCCGGTGCCGGCTTGCCGACTTTGGCAAATGTAATTTCATTTTTGTTTTCGATAGCGGTTCCAGTAGCTGTTGACATAATTAGTTGTTTATCTCCCTTGATTGATTGATTAAATTGCTTGAATTGAATGAGACGTTCTAACGACATTCGGGACAAAGTCCGCGAAGCGTAAACTCAAGAGATTCGGGTTTGAAGTCCGACGCGATCGCGGCCGTTTGAACTAGTTCCGAAGGAAAATCGAGATCCAGATCGACCAGCGTTCCGCATTTGTTGCAGATCGCGTGATCATGCCGCGATACTTTCTTGTCAAAACGGCTCGCACCGTTTCCAAACTGAATCTCCGCAATATGTCCTGAATCCTTCAGAAACCGCAACGAGTTATAAACGGTCGCAAAACTGATCGATGGCAGAATTGCTTTCGAATAGTCAAACACCTCGTTCGCGGTCAAGTGATCGTGTGCTTCGCGAATAACCTGCAAAACCACCTCACGTTGTTTCGTCAATCCCAGATCTTTGATGTTTAGTGTCTTCATCTCACCTCAAGTTAGATTTAGAATAATTCTAATTCCAAATTGTGTCAAGCGGGAAAATTGCGAGCGGCGACCGGTTATTGCTGAAGTTTTCGGTACGCGCCGCGAAAGTACGTTAACGGGAGGCGGTCGGATAATCTGACGTTCGAGATCCGGCCGATGAAAATGACGTGATCGCCGGCGTCGTGCGACCGTTCCAGCGTGCATTCGATATTGGCCACGCATCCGCTAAGCAGCGGCAGGCCGGAATCTCCAGTTTCAAATGAAACTCCGGCAAACCGATCTGCCGCTTTTGACGCGAACGCGTTTGAGATCGACTCCTGCGATTCGGAAAGTATGTTGACGGCGAATTTCTTTGAATCGGCAAAGACGGCGCAGCAATGAGACGTCGTGGCGATGCAAATCAGGATCAGCCGCGGTTCGAGCGAAACCGAACTGAACGCTGAAACGGTCAGCCCGTGAAATTTCCCGTCTTTGTCGACGCCGGTCACCACCGTTACACCGCTTGCGAAACGCCCGAGCGCGCCCTTGAATTCATCGTTTGTGATCATCTTTTCATTCGTTCGGCGACGCGTTCAGAATAATGCAGCAACGGTCGTCCGGAACAATGATGTTGCCATCTCGTTCCCGATTTTTCCAATGCTGCCGAGGACAATCGATGTCCGAAGGTCGGAACCGCGATCGAAAAAACGCGATTTCGCTTCAATAAAAAAGAGGAAGCGATCACGGGATCGCTTCCTTAGGTTGGAATGTCATCACGAGCTTTGACTTCCAATTTGGGGGTGGACGGGACATTTCCTGAAACCGACGCAGGGGAACGCCTGAGGTTTGATGACCCGCTCCGTGTTGGAGAGAGAATCAAACAACCGTTACCATTCGCAACCGTACGCGGTCATCGAACTCTTTGCGGTTTCGAGCGCGGTTTTGCATCCGGTCGCCAATGCTTCTTTGCCTTGCGGATTTGCAGCAGCGTCTTTCCATGCCTTGCGTGTCGCCTCAAACGACGTCTTCATGCTGGCGCGCGCCGCCTCGGGGACCTTGTTGTTCAGGCACATCTCATACTTCTTGATGTATTCGTCGCACTCAGGAACTCCGACCGAATCGGTCGCGGCTTTGTCGGCCGGCTTCGTGTCAGCTGACTTGTTATCGGCTGATTTGGTGTCCGCCGGTTTGGTCTCGGTTTTTTTCTCGGCAGCGCCACCGCAAGCGGAGAAGCCAAATGCAAGCGCCATCGTGAAAACGCTGATCGCCAAAAGTTTTAAGATTGATCTCATGAAAATCTCCTTGAAAAATTAATTACGGAAGTTCGTAATGAAAAGATTCTAAGAGATTGGGATCGCAATTTCGCCACCCATTCGGGTAGTAATCGTTTACCAAAGCACGACGAGCTTGCGCCGGCCGAGAATTTCAAGCCCGTTGCGCCGCGAAGTGACTGAGATCAATCGCGACTCGCCTTTCTTTGCGATCGAGAGCGGACGCTTGGGTGTGTACGTGACGACATACTGCGCGTCGATGTTGCGCGCCAGAAACGCGGCCTTGGTAAGCATTTCATCGATTGTGGCCGGTAAGAAGAATATGCCGTTTGTGTTTTCCGCCAATTGCCCGAGCGACTTTTCGCTTTTCTCAAGATCCTCGCCGCGCTGTTTGTTCTTCTTGATCATTTCGCGATCCGTATTGACGGTTATTGTCGGATACGTCGTCGTCTGGCCCTTGACCGGTACTTCGGCTCCCGGGGGCAATTGCTGGCGCGGCGACGGACCGCGACGGACCATCGAACTCTTGCGTTGTTTGACGACCTCCAGCTCGAGTTTCGTATAGCTGAAAACATGGACGTTGATGTCGGTCGTTAGTAGCTTCGTGATCGCCGCCTCGCGCTGGCCATCATTCGCCGAATTGTCGAGACCGTCGGTAATCAGTACCAAATGGCGATTCTCGGTTCCCGACTTGCTGAAGAATTCGACCGCGAGGCCGAGCGCTTCAACAAATCGCGATCGCTTTCCGAACTTCAGATCCTTTGAAAGAGCCGCGAATAACTGATTCTTGTCGTTCGTCCATTCGGCGATGATCCGTGCCGCGTCATTTACTTCCATCAACGCGACCGAGTCTTCCGGTGCGAGACTCTCGATCAGGGATTTGGCGACGGCCTTGGTGGATTTGAAGTCTTTGGCGGCGCGATCTTCACCGCCGGTATCGAACATGATCAGTACATTCGCCGGTGTTCGGCGGATGCTCGTTGCCTGATGCAGAACGTTGTCTTCGTCGATGACCAGATCGTCCGCGCGGACATCCGTAAAAAACTGTCCGCGATTGTCGAAAGCCGAAACGTTGATCTTGATCTCTTCGGTAACAACTCGGATTTCCTGATCGTCCGGAGGTGTTGACGCCGGTGTCGGTGTCGGCGTTGGCCGCGCGACATTGCGTCCGGATTGGGCGCTGACCAACGTCGCCGCGATCAGCAAAGCGACAAGCAACGGCAGAAATGTATTTCGGATCGGCATCAACTTTCAGGATTCTATCAATTCTGAGGTTGAGATGCTCAAGTTCGGCGATAGTATGCTTTGAACGAAGGGGTGTTGAATCAATCGAGCTTCGGATGAGCGTTGACGAACTTCACGAGGTTCCGGACATAGTCGCTGAATCGCGGACAGGCGACGCCGTGCGCCGCGAGAAGTTCCTTTGAAATTCCGGTGTCGTAGGTTTGCTCGAGGAAAAAATAAGGGACGCCGTAATGCGGAAGTCCCGTGATCGCCGGAGAAATCCCGAGATTGAGTCCCCATTCAATGACCGATGCCGGCGGCGTAAGCAGGGTTTTCTTTCCGACCAGAGCTTCTGTGATCGAATCGCAGATCGCGGCCGTCGAGAGCGGATCGGGATCGGCAAGCGCGATGGTTTTGCCGATCGCTTTCGGATCCTTGCAGAGACTCGCCATGCCTTCGACGACGAAATCGACCGGAACCAGATTGAGTTTCACCGATGTGTTGCCGACATTGAAAAACCGCAGCAGTTCGGCGGCCTTTTTGTAGTAGAAGATGACGTAGTAGATCCCGTCGTACTTCGCCGTTTCACCGGTCACGGAATCGCCGACAACTACAGCAGGTCGGAAGATCGTCACCGGAACTTCTTCTTTCAGGTTCTCAACCTCAACTTCGGCAAGGTACTTTGTTTCCTCGTAGAAGTTCCGGAACCCCGCGTCGTGAACAAGTTCGGACTCTTTGATCGAACCGGTTCGTTTCCCGGCGACGTAGCACGTCGAAATGTAGTTATAGCGACGGAGCGAGTTGATGGTCCGGACAAGGTTGTTGACGTTTCGTGTTCCGTCGACATTCACGCGAAAGGCGAGGTCGCGTTCGACTCCGAGATCATAAATCGCGGCGAGATGAAATACGTCGGTCGTTTCAGCCCGGATAACGTCGAGATCGTCTTCCGACAGTCCGAGATTTTCGAATGTGATGTCGCCCTCAAAAAGCACGAAGTTGCCGAGATCGACACCGCTTCGGTCGGCGATAGCTTCGACTTCAGACTTTGCTTTTTCGATGAACGCAGGTTGGACGAGCAGAAAGAACTGCGTTTCAGGTGTGACGAGCCGTTCGACCAGCCTGCCGGCGATGAAGCCGGGAAATCCCGTGACGAAGATCGTTTCGGCAAAGCCCATGAGCTGATTATAACTGAATGGCCATTCATTCCGAAGCCGAATGAACGATCATTCATTGCAATCCCGCATCAAAACTGCAACTTTAACGGGTCGCGGATCGTCAAAATACAATGTGATTAACGGATATCTGCCGTGTTTCGCTGTTTTTTCAAAAGGTGGATATGATTTCAGCCAAAATGAAAAAGAAGAAGGTCGAGGTCAATAAGGAACAATCGAAGGAGTTGCGCGAGCCGGTTTGGGCAGTGATCTCCTTTGACCGTTGCGTCGCGCGGGATCTTACTTATCCCGAAGCCGAGACGCAGCTCAAGGATCTTGCGGCGCAGAAAGTGTCCGGATTGTGCATCGTCTCAAATGCGGCCGCGGCGCGGATGACAGGTTCCTAGTCAAATTCGAGCACGACTTTTCCGAAACTTTGATCAGCCTCAAGATACCGATGCGCGGCGGCGACTTCGGTCACCGGAAAAACGCGGTCGAGATTCGGAACGATGGCTCCGCTTTCGATCAACGGCAGAATTCGGGCGGCGAACAGTCGTGTCGCTTCAGCCTTTTCGTCGTCCGTGCGTGATCTCAGCACCGTTCCGATTATCGACAGCCGCTTTGAAAGCGCGATCCCGAGATCGAATTCCGCCTTCCTGCCGCCGACCAAACCAACAAGAATCAACCGCCCTTTTCGCGCCAGAAGATTGAGGTTCGCGTCAAACATCTTGGCGCCGACAAGATCGAGTACAACGTCGATTCCGTTCCCGTCATTTGCTTCGACGATTGCCGCAACATCAGCCGTTTCAAAGCCGCCGTCAAGTCCGAAACGCTGACAGCGCTGAAGTTTGTCTGCCGATCGTGACGTGCCGAAAACGGTCGCACCGATCGATTTCGCGATCTGAAGCGCGGCCAGACCGACACCCGATCCGACGGCATGGATAAGCAACGATTCGGCCGGCTGAATCCTCGCAAGCGTGTCGATTGCGTCAAACGCGGTGATGAACGCCTCAGGTATCGATGCGGCGCTGACGAAATCCAGATCGCCGGGAATTCTCATCAACGTTCCACATCGTGTTTTGACTAGTTCCGATTGCGCTCCGCCGGCCGTGATGCCGAAAACGCGATCGCCGACAGCCCAATCACCGGCCGATTCTCCGACGGCCGCGATCTCGCCGGCAAACTCAAGCCCGGGAATGCGTTCCGGATAACCGGCCGGGGCCGGGTAGAGTCCTCTGCGCTGCAGCAGATCGGCCCGGTTCAGCGCCGCCGCGCGAACCCGGACGAGAACTTCATCGCCGTGCGGCTCCGACGGATCGGCAACCGTTCTGATCGACAAGTTTTCCGCGGCTCCGAATTCTTCGATGTAAACTGCCTTCATTTGCTTCGAAAAATCAAAATCCCGCGAAACACTCAAAGCTTCGCGGGATCAAAAAGTTGCCTGATCCGGTTATTGCTTGGCCGATCGTTTGGCCATATTCATCAAGTCCTCCGGCATCCATTTCGACATGTTCTTCTGGTTCGCTTCTTCGATGCCTTTCTGCCGATTGCGCCAATCCTTGCTCGGATCATCCTCGCGGCCCGACATCTTCGGATAATTCTCAACCTGCTCGAGACTGATCATGATCCCATGCGCGACCTCTTTCCAATCTTCCGTTTGGATGCCGCGTAAAACGACCGGCAGGCCGGCGGTCCAGTCCTCTTCGGGCGCGATGTTGTCGAGTTCCGGGATTGTCAGAAACGCCGGTGAAGGAAACGGCTTTCCGCTGAATTCGCTGACGATCTGCGATTTCAAATCGTTCATAGAACCGTTCGGGTTCGCTTTTCTGATCTCGAGTGCCCGGCGAAAAATATCGGAGACTTGTGTTTGGTTGCTCATAACTGTTACCGATGAATTATAGAACAGTTCGATTGTCCGTGAAAACCTCGAACCGTGGGGATTCGCGATCGTAAATGGACCGAGCGGTTCAACTGACGATCAGATCGTGTTCGATCGGCTTCATCAATCGGCGATATTCGCGGGGATTCGTCCGAAAGCGGGCAAAAAATACTTGTTTTTCAACATCTTAACTTGTAGTCTTTTGAGTAGTTTTTTGGAGTTTGTTAAATGAAGTCTTTGATTGTTACGGCCATCATTTTGTTCGGCTCGCTTCTGGCTCACGCGCAGAATGAACTTGCGCCGATTCTCGAAAAGGAGTTCGAATACAAGAATTTTGAATTCAAGCGGGTTGACGGGAACGGCAAGGTTGAGCTGCGCGAATTCACTTCAGGTAAGAAATTGGTCCTCGTCGTCTACTTCGCGCCGTGGTGTCACAACTGGAGATATGAAGCCCCGATCGTCCAAAAACTGTATGAGAAATACAAAGACAAGGGTTTTGATGTGATCGGCATCGGCGAATACGCCACGGTCGATGAGATGAAGAACGATGTAACCGCGAAAAAGCTATCGTTCACGGTCGTTTACGAATCGGATTCTACGCAGGCGAAAACGAAAACAACGCATTACACGTATCGAAAATCTGTCGGCGATATGCGGAATTGGGGATCGCCGTTCAATGTCTTTCTTCCTTCGGCGAATATCCTCAAGGAAGGCGACACGATCGCAAAGAAGGTGTTTGTCGGAAACGGCGAGCTGATCGAGACCGAGGCCGACGCGTTTGTTCTTGAAAAACTGGGACTCGGCAAAGACGAGAAAAAGACTGAAACGGTATCGCAGAAACCGATCGAGGTTTGCGATCCGAACGCCGTCACGCTGAAAAAACCGTAAGATGTCCGAAAAATCACTGCAGGAAACATATTCGCCGCTCGGCATCTGCTTCGGGTGCGGCGTCGCGAACGACAAGGGGCTGCGGATCAGGAGTTTTCCGGTCGGTGAAGAGGTCGTTTGCGACTGGACGGCTGAGCCGCATCATCAGGCCTTCCCCGGAATGCTGAACGGCGGTATAGTCGGCGCATTGCTCGACTGCCATTCAAACTGGACCGCCGCGTGGTTTCTGATGAACAAGAACGGAAAGTCGGTTCCTGACTGTACCGTGACCGCCGATTTTCATGTAAAACTCAGACGCCCGACGCCGTTTGACGCTCCGATACATCTTACCGCTCGGGTCGTTGAATCGACCGAAGACCGAGCGGTTGTCGAAGCCGAACTGATCGCCGACGACAAGGTCTGCGCGACTTGCCGCGGAACCTTCGTCGCCGTCAAGGAAGGTCATCCGGCGTATCACCGCTGGTAAGTGACGCGCTACGGAAGCAACTTCTCAAGCTGATCGCGATATTCATCCGTTAGTCCGATCCGTTCAAGCCAGCGGATCTGTTCGGACATCAGCCCGGGCAGGTGGATCACATCCCCGAGAGCGTACGCGACAAGTTCATCGGTCCAGATCCCGTCCCAGTTTTTCGTGAATTTTTGACGCGGAGCCTTGTCGAGATCGACGGCAAAGTGCCGATAGAGCGTCTCTGCGAGGCTGACGGATTGATTTGCGCCTCGCGTCAGGATCTTCTCGGCGATCATCGTACAGAAATAGTTTTCGACTTTTACATGACGGCGCAGGAAACTGAGATCGAAGCGCGCGTTGTGAAAAACTTTGACGATCGAAGGTTCTGAAAGCAATTCGGCAAAACCACCGATCCCGATGCCCTCGCTCATCGGGACCAGCACCGAAAGATCGCCATCGGAAAACTGTACGCTCAGAATCCTGCCGCTCGTCGGACTCAGTCCCGACGTTTCAGTGTCGCACCCGAGCACCGCAGCACGCCGGAGCCGCCCGATCGCGAGTTCGGTTTCGTCGTTAGTTCTGGCGACCAATATTTCCATTGACTTCATCTTGGCACGGACGGAACCTGAATTTCGATCGACGGACGCCGGTTTTGCCAAATAGCCGCAATGATCACGGCTCAAATCAACGATTCTAAATTGCAATCGGCAAATCGCAAATGGCAGAATAGCCGTGTTTATGATCTTGACTGAAACCGAAGCCCGCGTCGTCGGCTCGCTGATCGAGAAACAACTGACGACCCCCGAGTATTATCCGCTGACGATCAATGCGCTCGTCAATGCCTGCAACCAGAAGAGCAATCGCGATCCGATCGTAAACTTTGATGAGACGACGGTCCAAAAGGCACTTGACTCGCTTCGCGACAAGAACGTCGTTTACGTCTTTTACGGCAGTACCTCGCGGGTCCCGAAGTACAAGCATATTCTCCCGGATGTGCTCGAACTTGAACCGTCCGAAACCGCGGCGCTTTGCGTGCTTTTGCTTCGCGGACCGCAGACGATCGGCGAAATTCGCGGGCGTACAGGCCGTTTGTATGATTTCAGGGACCTTGCTGACGTGGCATCGACGCTCGACGCTCTTGCCGGACGCGATGAACCACTGATCGTCAAACTTCCCCGCGCCGCCGGTCAAAGCGAATCGCGTTATGCTCACCTGCTGTGCGGCGAGGTGACGTCGTACGAGCCGGCAGCGGACCGGCCGACACGTTCGTCTGACAACATTGAGCGTTTCGAGAAGCTTGAGAATGAAGTCGCGGAGCTGAGGCTTGAGATCGAAAACTTCAAATCATCGTTTGAGGAGTTCAAACGGCAATTCGAATAGTCCAAAATTAAGAAAGCCGGGTCATGCCCGGCTTTTCTCTGAACGGTTATCGGTAAACCCCGAGTTTTTTCTGCACGAGTTTTTCAACATCCAATGGCACGCCTTCGGACTTCGCCTTGCGGATGAAAGCTGCATCGATATTGAAGATCCGAAGTTTCACCAGATCCTCGATATCCAAATCCGTCAATCCTTCGGCTTTCATTTCGGCCATATATTCGGGCGAGATCTTGAAGATCCGCATTTTCACGAGCGATTCGAAAGGTAGATCGGCAAACCCCATCTGCGCGACTTCACGAACGAATTCGGCATCGATCTTGAAGATTCTTGCCTGAACCAGATCGTCGAACGTCAGGTTCCGGAATCCGGTCGCCTTCATCTCGCGGGCGAATTTGCCGTCGATTTTGAAGATCGCCGCCTTGAACAGGTCTTCGACGTCGAGTTTGCCGAAATCGGATGAAAGCAGATCGTCCGCAAGCGCCACGGTGACATTGAGCAATGCGGCGGAGAACAAACGATCGGTAAGGGTTGAGCCGCCCTCTCGCATGTCAGACTTTTCAAAGTCGAAACCTCTTGATTTCATCGCCGAGAGAAATCCGGGATCGGTCGTGAACCGATAGTCTCCGTTGCCCTTTCGATCGTTGAAAGTGCCCTCGCAAGCGATAGTTCCGGCATCGCGGACGATCGAAAAACGGACGGGGGTATTTGAACCGGTCAAATCGGAGACGGTGATTCCCTGCAGCTCGGCGATCTTGAACGACGTTCCCATTTGAGAACGTTTTTCGGCTTTCTTGTTGAAGCTGAGCTGAATCGTTTCGGCTCTTTCAGTCCAGTATTCGCCTTTCCATTTGCCGGTTTCCTGCGCGACGATGACCCATTTTCCAAAGACGATCACGATGACCGCCAACGATATTGAAATAAGCTGCTTCATAATTGCTCTCCTGTTGTAGTCAAAAGGAAAACACCGAAGCGAGGGCTTTTATGACAGTCTCGATCGTTTTGGTCAGATCATGTTCCACTTCTTGATGATCTCGTTGATGAAAGCCGCGACCTTGTCGGTGACTTTCTTATAGTATTCATCGGCTTTTTTCTGATCGAATTGCGGGTACCCCTGGCCTTTTTGGTAGAGGCCGATCGAGGATGGAAACGGGACCGCGGCCCATGTTCCGGGTGCCGGATACGGCGTCGCAAGTTCCGGCTTGTATCGGTCTTTGCTGACCAGCGTCGGATCGATCGCCTGGATGAATGCAGTTTCGTTCCAGCCGGCGTGGCCGCCGTCTTCACCAAACACTTCTTTCGTCTCTTCGGCCGCAAACGACCACCAATTGATGACCAGAGTCCGGACCTTTTTTTCGGTCGCGACCTCGGCGGCAACCGATTGCAGGACCGCTGTTTGTCCGCCGCCGTGGCCATTGAGAATAACGATGTTCTTGAATCCGTTTTTCGCCAGCCCTTCGAGAATCTGTTTCACAAACGGACGATAAGCCGCCTCGGTGATCTGAAATGCTCCGGGATACGCTTCCATCGAACCGGTTATTCCGTACGGAAGCGTCGGCGCGATCATCGCGTTCACGCGCCTCGCGATGGTTTGCGCCATCGCCGTCGGCGCGGTATTGTCGGCGCCGTTGTTGATCACTCCGTGCGGCTCAAGCGTCCCCGTCGGAAGCAGTACGGTATCGATCTTCGATGGTACCGTTTCCTTAAATTCCATCCAATTGATACGGTCCATTTCGCGTGTCGTGACCACGTCTTTGTTCTGTGCATTCGTGGTCAACACGACTCCGATGAGAATCATCAATGTTGCCGCAATAGTTTTGATCATTTCGAACCTCCGGTTTCCGAGACTATATAGCGGTTCGGAAACGAACACAAGACACCGACCCCCGCGAGGTCAGTCAAGCGGATCGCAAGTGGAGATTACTAACCGGTTGTTCAGTGCCTTGGCGTCTTTGCGGGAACACCCGGTTTGTTTTCCCGCAAAGACGCCCGGGCGCAAAGCAACCCGAAAACATGATTCAAGGCTTGCGAATTTCTTGAATCTTGAATGTTTTGATTTTTTGATTCTTGGGATCTCAAATCTGAGAGGTTCCGGATTCGGAACTCTTGATCGACCGTCAGTCGGAATCGGGAGATTCACGTCGCAGCAATAAAGAGCCTGCAATTCGCCCAAGGCATGATGTTTCGATTCGCGCCGAATTGAGAAAGCAAAGAACGTAACACCCAATCATCGAAGCATGGCATCGTAAATCGCGAGGTCCGTTTCGGAAAAACAACAGAAGACAACTGATTCGACGGATGATTCGCGGGCAAGAAACGATCTGACCGTAGTGACGGCCACCTGCGAGGCAGCTTCTATCGGATAGCCGAAGATTCCGGTGCTGATGCTTGGAAATGCAATCGAACGCACTTCAGCCGCGGCCGCGATCTCGAGCGATCGCCGGTAGCATGACGCCAGCAGCTCAGGTTCGCCGTTCGCTCCGCCGCGCCAAACCGGACCGACGGTGTGAATGATGAACCTCGCGGGCAATCGATAGCCCTTTGTCAGTTTGGCGTCACCGGTCGCGCAGCCGCCGAGCAGCCGGCACTCATGAACCAGATCTGGTCCGGCGGCCCGATGAATTGCACCGTCAACGCCGCCGCCGCCGAGAAGTGATGAGTTTGCGGCATTGACGATCGCATCAACATCCAGCTTTGTGATGTCGGCCTCAATTGCGCTGATCCTCGCCGCGTTGGGAACGTTCCGCGACTCTGCCTCGAGACACGCCCGAATACCGTCGAGAAACCAGCGGCACAGTTTCGTCGCGTTTTCTTCCGAAACGCCGGCGAAAGGCATCATCGCGATCTCATGGGCGAGACACGCCAGCAGTGTCCCCACCTTTCCGCTTGCACGTTCACCGTTTCGGAACTCATTGATGCATGAGCTGCGCGATTCTCTGAGATAGACGTCGTAGTCATCGCCGAGTGTTTCCCGTAAATACGGAATCGGATTGTACGAATCCGAAAATCGGATAAAGGCCTTAAGGTCGGCGTCCGCCATCGGGAGCGCTGCAATCTTCGGCATCGCCGGCCACGGACGGTTCAATTTGTCGCTATGCCGGCCGGTTGTTTCTTCGGTCATTCTTCCACCTTCATTATTGTCTATCACTCACAGTTCAATATGTCGGGCGTCATCGGATCCTTCCGTTAAACCAGTAGACTGTTTGCAATCTCTCGTCGGCGTTTGAGTGTAAATCGGTTACGTTGAAACGGAATGTTGCCGCCGATAATTCTCCGACATCCGGTTCAAATCCTCAAGACCGGCGTTGAAGCAAAAAAAGCGGAACGAGCAAATGCCAGTTCCGCTTTCGACTTCAGCCATTACTGAAGAAACTAAATTTCGTCGTCATCGCCCAGTTCATCGCCAAGCGATTCCGACTCAAACGCGGCTTCTTCATCCGCGTCGAGTTCGAGTTCTTCCTCAAAATCCTCAAGATCCTCGACCTCATCGTCAAAGCCGTCGGCCTCAACTCCCGGAACGTCCATCGGCATCGGCAGATCCATGCCACCGACAACGATCGGAAATTCCTCATCGTATTCGTCCGGAGTCTTCTGGTTCATCGTCGGATCATGATCGACCTTGACGTTGCGGTAATACTTCATACCGGTTCCGGCCGGAATCAATCGTCCCATGATGACGTTTTCCTTCAGTCCGCGGAGATAATCGATGCGTCCCGAGATCGCAGCTTCGGTCAGTACCCTCGTCGTTTCCTGGAACGATGCCGCCGAGATGAACGAATCGGTCGAAAGCGACGCCTTCGTGATTCCGAGCAGCAGCGGTTCAGCGACCGCGGCTACGCCACCTTCTTCTCGAACGCGCCGGTTTTCGTCTTCATAACGGAAACGGTCAACCTGCTCTTCGAGAAGGAAATCGGTATCGCCGACTTCCTTAATCTTGACCCATCGCAGCATCTGCCGGACGATGACCTCGATATGCTTGTCGTTGATGTTCACGCCCTGCAGACGATAAACTTCCTGACTTTCGTTGACGAGGTAAGTTTGCAAAGCTTCCATACCAAGGACACGAAGGATGTCGTGCGGGTTGAGCGGTCCGTCCATGAGCGGTTCGCCCGCTTTCACACGATCGCCTTCTTGCACGTTGATGTGGGTACCGCGCGGAATGTCGTATTCGCGCTCGGTGCCGTCATCACCGGTGATGATCAGTTTGCGTTTACCCTTTGAGATCGGTCCGAATTTGACCGTTCCGTGGATTTCGCTCATGACCGCCGTTTCACCGGGCCGACGCGCTTCAAACAGCTCGACGACACGCGGCAAACCGCCGACGATGTCCTTCGTCTTCGTTGTTTCGCGCGGGATCTTGGCGATGATGTCGCCGGCCTCAACTTCCTGTCCGTCCGAAACCAAAAGGTTCGCTCGGATCGGCATCTGATACGTCTTCAGAATCTTGTTGCCTTCACGGATTTCCATGCGCGGCTGATTCTTTTCATCAGAGTCTTTGACGACGAGCCGGATCTGGCCGGAGAACTTGTCGACTTCTTCCTCAACCGTTTTGCCTTCCTTCAAATCGTGATACTTCACGGTTCCCGAAACTTCGGTCAGGATGGCGAACGTGAACGGATCCCAGGTCGCGAGGATATCGTCCTCCTTGACCTTCTGGCCGTCTTTGACCTGAACGTGCGCACCGTAAACGATCTGATACCGGGCGACCTCGCGGCCGCGGTCATCGAGAAGCAGAAGATCCGACTGGCGGCGAACCGAGATGTTCTCACCGGCGCGGTTGGTGATCGTCTTCATATCTTCCGAATATTTGACGGTTCCATCCATCGCCGCGATGTGCTTGGTTTCCTGCTCGAGCCGCGCCGTACCTCCGACGTGGAACGTTCTCATCGTGAGCTGCGTTCCGGGTTCGCCGATCGACTGCGCCGCAATGACACCGACAGCTTCGCCGATCTCAACCGTGCGGCCCATCGCGAGGTTGCGTCCGTAACACTTGACGCAGATTCCGCGGCGGGCTTCACAGGTCAGCGGCGACCGGATGCGGACTTTCTGCAGACCCGAAAGCTGCACCTGACCGGCAAGATCTTCATTGATCTCCTGATTCGCTTCAACGATAACCGTTCCGTCGACCGGATCGATGATATCGTCAAGCGCCGTGCAACCGACAATGCGGTCGCGGAGAGATTCGACGACTTCACCGTTGCGGACGATCGCTTCCGACCAAACTCCCTTGAGAGTTCCGCAATCCTGTTCGGCGACGATCACATCCTGCGCAACGTCGACGAGCCGGCGCGTCAGGTAGCCCGAGTCTGCCGTCTTGAGCGCCGTATCGGCTAGACCCTTGCGGGCGCCGTGTGTCGAAATAAAGTACTGCAAAACGTTTAGACCTTCGCGGAAGTTCGCGACGATCGGCGTTTCGATGATCTCGCCCGACGGCTTGGCCATGAGGCCGCGCATTCCGGCGAGCTGACGAATCTGAGCTTCCGAACCTCGGGCGCCTGAGTCGGCCATGACGAGAATCGGATTCAGTTCGTTGCGGTTCTTTTCCCGCTCGTTCATCGCCTTGAACATTTCCTTCGCCACCTGATCGGTAACTTCCGACCAGATCGCGGTTACTTTGTTCTCGCGCTCCATGTTGGTCATCGTCGCTTCTTCATACTGCTTCTGAAGCTTGTCGACTTCCTTTCGGGCGCGTTCGATAATCTCGCCCTTGTTCGGCGGAGTGACCATGTCGTCGATACCGATCGACATCCCGGCCTTGGTCGCGTAAAGGAACCCGAGGGTTTTCAGATCGTCGAGAAGTTCGACCGTCTGATCGTGACCGAGGCGCAGATGGCTGAAGTTGACCAGCGACTGGAGACCCTTCTTTTTAAGCGTGCCGTTGATGAACGGCATGCCTTCACGGCGCAGCCGATCGTTGAAAATGACGCGGCCGACGGTTGTGTCGATAACGCGGTCGACATTGCGGATCGTGCCGCGCATGACGTCCTGCGAATTATGCTCCTGCGTCAGATCGATCAATTCGCCCTTGATGCGGAGTTTGATCTTGGTCTGGGTTTCGACGACCTTGGCGTCAAGCGCCAACAGTACGTCTTCGACCGAAGAAAAGATCTTGTTTTCACCGATCATTCCATCGCGGCCGAGTGTCAGATAGTAACCGCCGAGAACGATGTCCTGCGACGGAACCGTGATCGGCTGGCCGGATGCCGGCGAAAGAAGATTTTCCGACGCAAGCATCAAAACCCGGGCTTCGATCTGGGCTTCTGCCGAAAGCGGGATATGAACGGCCATCTGGTCGCCGTCGAAGTCGGCGTTGAAAGCCGTACAGACGAGCGGATGGATCTTGATTGCCTTGCCTTCGACCAGCACCGGTTCGAATGCCTGAATTCCGAGACGGTGAAGCGTCGGCGCGCGGTTGAGCAGCACCGGATGTTCGCGGATCACGTCTTCGAGAATGTCCCAGACGATCGGCTCCTGGCGTTCAACCATTTCTCGCGCCTGTTTGATGGTCGCCGCATGGCCTTCGCGCTCAAGCTTGTTGTAAATGAACGGCTTGAACAGTTCGAGCGCCATTTTCTTCGGCAAACCGCACTGATGCAGTTTCAGTTCCGGCCCGACGACGATCACCGAACGGCCCGAGTAATCGACGCGCTTTCCAAGCAGGTTCTGACGGAAACGACCCTGCTTGCCCTTGAGCGTTCCGGACAGCGATTTCAGCGGCCGGTTGTTGGCGCCGCGAAGAACGCGGCCACGGCGTCCGTTGTCGAACAATGCGTCGACCGCTTCCTGAAGCATGCGCTTTTCGTTACGGACGATGACTTCCGGCGCGCGGAGTTCGATGAGCTTTTTCAATCGGTTGTTGCGGTTGATGACGCGACGATACAGATCGTTGAGATCCGACGTTGCGAACCGGCCGCCGTCCAAAGGCACGAGCGGACGTAGTTCCGGCGGAATGACCGGAATGACGTCGAGGATCATCCACTCAGGCTTGTTGCCCGAACGGAGAAACGAGTTCGCGACCTTCAGCCGTTTCGAATACTTGAGTTTCTTCTGCTGCGACGTTTCCTCGCGCATTTTGACGCGAAGTTCGTTGACCAGTTCCTGGACGTTGACGGTCGCGAGAAGTTCTTTGATCGCTTCGGCGCCCATTTTCGCGACGAACTGATGCGGATAATCGCGCGACAGTTCACGGAATCGTTCGTCGGTCAGCAGTTCCTTTTCCTTGAGCCCCGGAACATCGCCTTCATCGACGACGATATAGGTTTCAAAGTAGAGGATCTTTTCGAGATCACGGAGCGTGATGTCGAGCAAATGGCCGATTCGCGACGGCAGTCCCTTGAAGAACCAGACATGCGAACACGGTGACGCCAGTTCGACGTGGCCGAGTCGTTCACGACGAACCTTCGACTGCGTCACTTCGACACCGCACTTGTCGCAGATGACACCGCGGTGCTTCATCCGCTTGTACTTTCCGCAAAGACATTCCCAGTCCGAAACCGGGCCAAAAATTCGGGCGCAAAACAAACCGTCGCGCTCCGGCTTGAAAGTTCGATAGTTGATGGTTTCGGGCTTCGTGACCTCGCCGTGGGACCATGATCGAATCTTTTCCGGCGATGCAAGCGAGATCCGGATCGCCTCAAAGTTCGATGTTAACTGCGTCTTGTTATCCTGTTGAAATCTAAACATAATTCAAATTCGGAATTGCGATTTCGGATTTCGGATTCTTGGAATCGGATTCGATTTATGTCAAATCCGAAATCCGAAATCCCAAATCCAAAATCCTCTAGTCTGCCCCCACCAGTTCACCAACACCTTCGAGCGCCGCGTCCGGATCGATCTCATCTTCTGAAATGAGTTCGACGTCAAGACAAAGCGATTGAAGTTCGCGTACGAGAACGTTGAACGATTCAGGGATTCCCGGCTGGAAATCCGAATCGCCCTTGACGATCGTTTCGTAGATCTTCGAACGTCCGGCGACGTCGTCCGACTTGCACGTCAGGAGTTCCTGAAGAATGTGCGCCGCGCCATAAGCTTCAAGCGCCCAAACTTCCATTTCTCCGAACCGCTGTCCGCCGAACTGCGCTTTGCCGCCGAGCGGTTGCTGCGTGATCAGCGAGTACGGTCCGATCGAACGTGCGTGGATCTTGTCGTCAACCAAGTGCGACAGCTTGAGCATGTAAATGTAACCGACGGTCACCTTCTGCTCGAACTGCTCACCGGTCATGCCGTCATACAATCGGGTCTTGCCCGAAGGTCCGACCGACGGCGGAATCGAAAGCTCGTCGTATCGGTCGTTCGCCTTGCCGATGAACTTCTTGATCTCTTCTTCGCTCGCACCGTCGAAAACGGGCGTCGCGAAATGGAGGCCGAGAACCCGCGCGGCCCAACCGAGATGTGTTTCGAGAATCTGACCGACGTTCATACGCGACGGCACGCCGAGCGGATTGAGAACGATCTCAACCGGCGTTCCATCGGGCAGGTACGGCATGTCTTCTTCCGGAAGGATTCGGGCGATAACGCCCTTGTTTCCGTGCCGTCCGGCCATCTTGTCGCCGACCGAAAGTTTGCGTTTCATCGCGACGAACACTTTGACGAGCTTGATGACTCCCGGCGGAAGTTCGTCACCCTGTTTGAGCTTGGTGATCTTTTCCTCGTAGATATCGCTCAGGATGTTGATCTGGCGCGATGTGCGCTGTTCGTATTCCTTGATCTCCGATGCAATATCGATCGTTCCGGCCGAAACGTCGGCTTTGCGGAGATGCCGGAGTTCGATGCCCTGAAGCTTCTCTTTCGACAGCGTCTCGCCCTTTTTGAGAAGGATCGTGTTGCCGTCCGAAAGGTCCTTCGTCAGCGTCCGGCCATCGAAAAGTTCGTAGATCCGCTGATCGCGCTGCTCGGTAAGGATTCGGATTTCATCCTCAAGGTCACGGCGCAGCGCGTCTTCCTGCATGCCTTCGATGTCGCGTGAACGCTCGTCCTTCTCCTGTCCTTTGCGGGTGAAGACCTGAACGTCGACGACCGTTCCGTCGATTCCCGGAGGACACGTAAGACTTGCGTCTTTGACGTCGCCCGCCTTCTCGCCGAAGATCGCGCGGAGGAGTTTTTCTTCCGCAGTCAGTTGGGTTTCGCCCTTCGGCGTCACTTTTCCGACAAGGATCGAACCCGGCTTGACCTGTGCGCCGATGCGGATGATTCCGGATTCGTCGAGATCACGAAGCATGTTCTCGCCGATGTTCGGGATGTCGCGCGTGATTTCCTCGGGTCCGAGCTTCGTGTCGCGGGCCTCGATCTCGAGCTCCTCGATATGGATCGACGTGTAGTAGTCTTCCTTCACGAGCCGTTCGGAAACAAGGATCGCGTCCTCAAAGTTGTAACCGCGCCACGGCATGAACGCGACGAGCACATTGCGTCCGAGCGCAAGTTCGCCCTTGTCGGTACACGGACCGTCGGCGATCACCTGTCCCTTCATCACCCGTTCGCCGACCTGAACGATCGGCCGCTGGTTGATACAGGTGTTCTGGTTCGACCGCTTGAATTTGACGAGACTGTAAATGTCAGCCGTCACCTCGCGCGAAATCGTGCCGTCAACGTTGTGATCGGCTTTGACGATGATGCGCTCCGAGTCGACATAGTCGACGACGCCGTCGCGCTTGGCAATAACGACTGCCCCGGAATCGCGGGCGGCGACTTTTTCCATCCCGGTTCCGACATACGGCGCTTCGGCGAGCAGCAGCGGCACGGACTGCCGTTGCATGTTCGATCCCATCAACGCACGGTTAGCGTCGTCGTTTTCGAGGAACGGGATGAGGCTCGCCGCGACTGAAACCAGTTGCTTGGGCGAAACGTCCATGTACTGGATCTCGGCCCGATCGGCGGTGATGAATTCACCCTTTTGCCGCGCGGCGTTGCGCTCGTTAACCAGAAATCCTTTTTCGTCGAGCTCGATGTTGGCCTGACCGATGATCCACTTGTCCTCTTCCCACGCCGTGAGATAGAACGGATACGGTTCAAAAACCGCTTTCTGCTGGCTCGCTTTGAGCTTGTTGTTTGCCGCCTCGACATCTTCAAGCGGAACATGCTGTTTCGGTTTGAATTCGGTATCGCCGCCATTATGAATCATCACGTACTCGATGACGCGTCCGTCGACGACTTTGCGATACGGCGATTCGATGAATCCGAATTCGTTGATCCGCGCAAAACACGACAACGACGAGATCAGTCCGATGTTCGGACCTTCAGGCGTCTCGATCGGGCAGATTCGGCCGTAGTGAGTCGGGTGCACGTCACGAACTTCAAAGCCGGCGCGTTCACGCGAAAGACCGCCCGGCCCGAGGGCCGACAGACGGCGTTTGTGCGTGATTTCCGAGAGCGGATTCGTCTGGTCCATGAACTGCGACAATTGCGACGAGCCGAAGAACTCACGGACCGCGGCCGTTACCGGTTTGGCATTAACCAAATCGCGCGGCATCGTCGTGAACATGTCCTGCTGAATCGACATCTTTTCCTTGATCGCACGTTCCATGCGCTCAAGCCCGATGCGGAACTGATTTTCGAGCAGCTCGCCGACCGCGCGGACGCGGCGGTTTCCGAGATGATCGATGTCGTCCTGACCGAAGTTGTCGCTGTCGCGCTTCATCTTCAGCAGGTACTTGACGACTTCAAGGAAATCTCCGGCTTCAAGCAGCGGATTGTCGATGTTATCGCGTTCCGGACGGTTCATCTTGATGTTGAACTTCAGGCGTCCGACGCGTGACAGATCGAACCGACGGGCATCGAAGAACATGCCTTCGAGCAAGCGGTATGCGGTCGGAACGGTCGGAGGATCACCGGGGCGCATCTTGCGATAGATTTCGAGGAGCGCATCGACCGGTTTGTTGATCGTGTCCTTTTTCAGCGTCTGCGTAATGATTCCGCCGACAACATCTTTTTCAGGGAAGAACACGTTGAACGATGCAACGCCTTCCTCGACGATCTGCTGGAGCTTCGCCGACGTGATCTCGGTGTTCGCTTCGACGATCACTTCTCCGGTTTCGGTGTTGACGACGTCGCCGAGTGCGAATGCGCCCTCGAAATCGTGCTGCCCGACCTCAACTTCTGCCGTGCCGAGCTTTCGCAGCTCGCGCAGCGCCATTTTCGTGATCTTCTTGCCGACGCGGACGACGTCTTCGCCGTTGGCCTTGATGTCCTGTTCGGACTTCATTCCTTCAAGGCTGGTCGGCCCTTCGGGCTTGACCTTGATGTACAACTTGCCTTTTTTCACCGACACTTCGTCGTTGGTGTAGAAAAGCCGGAGAATATCGCCGTTTCCGAATTCGGCGGTCTTGATAACTTCTTCGAGAATGTTGTCTGAGATCGTCTTCATGTCGATCTGCGGATTGAGCCACAGACCGAGTGCGCGGAGGAAGATCGTCGCCAGAATCTTGCGTTTTCCGAGGCGCGCATAAAGGATGCCCTTCTGATCGAATTCGAATTCCACCCACGATCCGCGATACGGAATCACTTTCGCGAGATACGCGTCACGGTCGCCCTTGAAAAAGACGCCCGGGCTGCGGTGCAGCTGCGAGACGATGACGCGCTCGGTTCCGTTGATGATGAATGTCCCGTTATCGGTCATGAGCGGGATTTCGCCGAAGAAAACTTCTTCTTCTTTGATATCGCGAATCGTCGAGATCGCGGTTTCCGGATCTTTGTCATAAACCGTCAGCCGGATTTTGACCTTGAGCGGTACGCTGTAGCTCATGCCGCGCTCCTGGCATTCCTGCTGGTCGTGCTTATGCTTCAGGCCAACCGGTTCGCCGCAGTTCGAACAGAGATTCGGCCGGACCGCGTTGAACGTTCCGCAGTTGTTACAAAGAACTTCGGCCGGATTGAACGGATCGACTTTGATCTTTGAGCCGCAGCTTTTGCAGTTTGCGCGGAGATGCTCGAGACCTTCGAGGTTTCCGCACTTGCACTGCCAGTTTCCGATCTGATACTCGACGAACTCGAGTGTCGCGGTTTCGCGAAAATCCGAGACCGGGAAGATCGATTTGAACACCGATTGCAGCCCGACGTTGTCACGCTCCTCGGGAATCAGATCCATCTGGAGGAATCGATTGTAGGATTCGCGTTGAACTTCGATCAGATTCGGAATCCTGGCGGACGTGTAGATCTTCGAAAAATCGACCCGCTCGGGTGCCTGGCTTGTACGGCGACCGAGCCCGTTCGCATTGTTTTGTAGCGGATTAGCGATCATATCTTTGTAAAATACTTGAAGAAAATTACTGTTGATTTAATTACCGATTGTTGGTAGCATTCCTTCTGGAAAAGATCCCCGAAAACTTGCCGAAAGAGACGCCAAATGCGGCCCTAGGCAAACGATGCCCAGACCGCTTTTTTTGCAGTTGAGTTCCCTAACTCAGTTTTCCGAGAGTGTCGAAAAAGGACACCTACTCTCCATTTGCGAGAAATTATCTCTGTTCAAAACCTGAAAATCCGAGGATTTCCGTTGATTGTTGAAGGCAAGTGCGTTCCGGATCGGCCCGCACTTGCCGCTCAAGTCTAGCAAGTAAGTCGAATCACATCAAATCACATCGCGATCTGACGTGGGAACCTACTTGATCTCAACAGTTGCACCGGCTTCGGTGAGCTTGGCTTTGATGTCTTCGGCTTCGTCTTTCGAAACGCCTTCTTTGATCGCCTTCGGAGCGGCATCAACGAGATCTTTCGCTTCTTTGAGGCCGAGACCGGCGACAACTTCGCGAACAACCTTGATGACGTTGATCTTGCCTGCGCCGGCCGACGTCAGAACGACATCGAACGTGTCTTTCTCAGCTTCGCCGCCACCGGCATCACCGCCGGCACCCGGAGCTGCAGCAACCATCATCGGAGCCGCAGCAGCGGCCGCCGAAACGCCGAAAACTTCTTCGAGTTCCTTCACCAATTCCGACGCTTCGAGAAGCGTCATGCCTTTCAAAAATTCAACTACTTCGTCTTTCGTAACTGCCATAACTATTTTCTATCCTCCAATTAGGGTTCGTGATTGTCTGTTCGGACATCGACTCCCGGATTTTTCGCGTTGACGAAATAGCCGGTCAGCATCGGTAGTCCGTTTGGTTGTCAGCCTGTGAACCCACGGGATACATCTTCAAAGGTTGCATCACTTCGAATCTGCATCCGACGCAGCGCGGCCTGACATACCGCGCCGCTCGCTTTCCTTGAGTCTTGGCTAAAACTGTTGCGGATCCTGAATTCCGATTCGGATCAATTCCGGCGGAATCGCGGTTCCAAACTGGATTCGGGATTTGAGATCGACGTTTCGCGTCCGCAAATCCCGGATCCGAAAATCTAGGCTTCTTTCTTCTCGCCGATCTGCTTGATGACAACCGCCAGGTCGCGCGGGACGGCGTTGATAACCGTAACGATGCGCTGAGCCTGTGCGTTGAGCACGTAAAGCAGCTTCGAGATAAGCTCTTCCTTCGACGGCAGGCTTGCAATCGCTTCAACTTGCTGAAGGTTGACAACCTTGCCGTCAACAACGCCGGCCTTGAACGAGAAGAACTCGGCATTGTCTTTAATAAATTTCGAAACGGTCTTTGAAAGAACAACGGGATCGTTTTCAGTCCAAACGATTCCGGTAACGCCCTTGAAGTGCTCGCTCGCCTCTTCATACGGGGTTCCTTTGACCGCGAGTCTGGCGATCGTATTCTTCACGACCTGGTATTTTGCTCCAACCTGACGCAACTGATCGCGGAATTCCTGATCTTTCGTGACGGTCAGTTTGTTGAAACTGACGATCATCGCCGATTTTGAATTTCCCAGTTCAGAAGTGAGAGCGTTCAAATCATCTTGCTTTTGCTGTCTGCTTTTCATTTCTTTTCCTCCCTCACTTAATTAAACGTAGGCGAGCTCATCGAGCAGGACGCCCGGGCTCATCGTTGCCGCGAGATTGATCTTCTTCAGATAACGGCCCTTTGCGGTCGTCGGCTTTGCCTTCATCACCGCATTGATCAGAACCTTTGTGTTCTCGATCAGTTTCGCGTCGTCGAAAGAAACCTTTCCGACCGGTGAATGGATGACGCCGGTCTTATCGACACGATATTCAACTTTACCGGCTTTCGTTTCTTCGATCGCGGTTTTGACGTCCATTGTGACGGTTCCGGTTTTCGGGTTCGGCATCAGACCGCGGGGCCCGAGAACTTTCCCGAGCGCACCGATCTTGCCCATCATGTCCGGCGTCGCGATCAACGCGTCGAAGTCGAGCCACCCGCCTTTGATGCGGTCAACGATATCGTCACCGCCGGCGAAATCGGCTCCGGCTTCGGTCGCTTCGCGGACCTTGTCACCCTGTGCGACAACGACGACGACCTTCGTTTTTCCGCCGAGTCCGTTCGGGAGCACAATCGTGCCGCGAACCATCTGATCGGCCTTACGCGGATCGACGCCAAGCCACATCGTCAGCTCGACGGTCTCGTCGAATTTGGCAAACGAGATTTCTTTCACCTTCGCCAGTCCTTCTTCGAGCGTGTATTTCTTGTTCGGCTCGATCTTTTCAAGAGCCGCTCTGTATTTTTTGCCTTTTTTTGCCATTGTAGTTAAAGGTTCGATCGAAACGCTTTTGATTTAGCGCCGAAGCGCGACGTTTCTCCCTTTGTCAATTTGCGAATCGGCTGTTCGGAAGCCTGACGAATACTAGTCCGTAATCGTCAGTCCCATCGACTTTGCCGTACCTTCGATCGTTTTCATCGCCGATTCGAGACTCGTCGTGTTGAGATCCGGCATTTTCTTCTTCGCGATCTCCTCAATCTGCGAACGCGAAATCGAACCGCTTTTTTCACGATTCGGCTTGCCTGAACCCTTCGGGATTCCCGAAGCCTTTCTCAAAAGATCGGCGGCCGGCGGCGTCTTCGTCTCGAACGAGAACGACCGATCGGCATAAACCGTGATTACGACCGGCACTTTCATGTCCGGATCGTCGTTTTGCGTCTTGGCGTTGAACGCCTTGCAAAACTCCATGATATTCACGCCGTGCTGGCCAAGTGCCGGGCCGATCGGCGGCGCCGGATTCGCCTTGCCGGCGGGAATCTGCAACTTAATGTAACCTTCTATCTTCTTTGCCATTTTTCGATTAACGATCCCTTACGGGAATGTCCTCAATTATTCTTCTTCTGCAAAAGTAACCTTTTCAACTTCTAAAAAGCTCAATTCGTAAGGAGTCGAGCGACCAAAAATTGTGATCGAGACCTTGAGCGTGCTCTTGTCTTCGTTGACCTCTTCGACCTTGCCGGTAAAACTTGCGAAAGGGCCCGATTTGATCCTGACAACCTCGCCAACCTCATAAGTGAACTTCGGTTTCGGCTTCTCGGTCGCGACCTCGATATTACGAACGATCTGATCGACCTCTTCCTGTGTAAGCGGTGTCGGGTCTTTACCGCCCAAGAACCCTGTCACCTTTGGCGTCGACTTTATCGCGTGAAATACGTTATCGGGCGGCTTTTTATTATCTCCGCACTCGATCTCGACAAGCACATAGCCCGGATAGAACATACGTTCCGAGACATACTCCTTGTTGCCGCGCATCTCGACGACCTTTTCTTTCGGCAAGAGAACCTCGGTTATTTGGTCACCAAGCTCCATATCGCGGATCCTCGCGTGGAGGCTCTCGACAACCTTATTCTCGTGCCCCGAATAAGTGTGGATAAAATACCACTGCTTCATCTCAAATATCCTTAAGCTCCGGCGATCCTGTTGATCGCCCACGTGAGAGCTTCCAAAAAGTAAACCCAGCCTTGGTCGATAAGGAACAAATACGCCGCAAAGAACATCACGCTGACAATGACGATAATGGTCGTGCTTTTAACGTCATCGGACGAAGGAAAAGTGGTCTTATCCAACTCGGCGCGTGTTTTTTTGATAAACTCGCCTACACCTTCTTTATGTTTCGCTTGCCCGTGGGCTACTGCTTCTGACACGTATTTATCTCCTAAATATCAATATGGCAGGGGTAGCAGGACTCGAACCCGCACCTAAGGTTTTGGAGACCTCCATGCTAACCATTGACACCATACCCCTTTGAAGAAGACAAGAGACATGAGACATGAGTTTTGGCTCCCGTCTCCCGCCTCTTGTCTCCGGTCTATTTATTTTCCCTGTGCAGCCTGTGGCACCGGCAGCGGCGGCAAAATTTCTTAAGCTCAAGCCTGTTCGGCGTGTTCTTTTTGTTTTTTGTCGTCACGTAATTGCGCTCTTTGCACTCAGTGCACTGTAAAATTATGTTATCTCTCGGCATAAATCCTCGTTATTCCACGACCTCTGAAACCGTACCGGCACCGACTGTGCGGCCGCCTTCGCGGATAGCGAAGCGGAGGCCTTTTTCCATAGCGATCGGAGCGATAAGCTCGATCTCCATCTGGATGTTGTCGCCGGGCATCACCATCTCGACCCCTGCCGGAAGGTGTGCAACACCGGTCACGTCCGTTGTTCTGAAGTAGAACTGCGGGCGGTATCCCGTAAAGAACGGTGTGTGTCGTCCGCCTTCTTCCTTGGTCAAAACATAGGCCTCAGCCTTGAACTTCGTGTGCGGCGTGATCGAGCCCGGCTTTACGATGACCTGTCCGCGTTCGATCTCTTTTCGCTCAACACCGCGAAGAAGCAGTCCGACGTTGTCGCCTGCCATTCCGCTGTCAAGCAGCTTCTTGAACATCTCCACGCCTGTGCAGACCGAGTTTCTCGTTGGCTTGATACCGACGATCTCGACCGGATCGTTGACGTTGATCATGCCTCGTTCAATTCTTCCGGTCGCAACCGTTCCGCGTCCTTGAATAGTGAAGATATCTTCCACCGGCATCAGAAAAGGCTTGTCCGTCTCGCGTGCAGGAGTCGGGATGTAGTCATCCACGGCCTGCATCAGCTCATCGATCTTTGCTTCCCATGCGGCATCGCCCTCAAGGGCTTTCAGGGCCGAACCCTGAATAACAGGGATCTCGTCCCCAGGGTATTCGTATGAAGAAAGCAGCTCTCTGATCTCCATCTCGACGAGCTCGAGCAGTTCCGCGTCGTCGACCATGTCAGCTTTGTTCATAAAGACGACCATCGTCGGAATTCCCACCTGACGGCCGAGCAGGATGTGCTCTCTCGTCTGCGGCATCGGGCCGTCCGTCGCTGCAACAACGAGAATGGCTCCGTCCATCTGTGCGGCTCCCGTGATCATGTTCTTGACATAGTCGGCGTGGCCCGGACAGTCGACGTGTGCGTAGTGACGGTTAGGCGTCTCATACTCGACGTGGGCAGTCGCAATTGTGATACCGCGAGCCTTCTCCTCAGGTGCGTTGTCGATCGAATCGAACGACCGAAACGCCATCTTCGGATTGTGCTTTGACATCACTTTCGTGATTGCCGCCGTCAACGTCGTCTTCCCGTGATCCACGTGACCAATTGTCCCGATGTTCACGTGCGGCTTGCTGCGATCAAATTTTTCCTTGCTCATTGTCTTTCTCCTAAAAAGTGATAGTTACTTAGCTACCCGAACTTGTTCCCGTTCCCTTGATCTTTGCGATAACTTCCTCGGCGACATTACGCGGAGCCTCGTTATAACGCTCAAAATGCATACTCGAAGTCGCTCGGCCTTGGGTCGAGCTTCGCAGGTCGGTCGTGTACCCAAACATTTCCGATAGAGGCACGAATGCCGTAACGACGGAAACATTACCCGGACGCGGTTCCATTTTGTCGATCTGTCCACGACGACGATTAAGATCGCCGTTGACCGCTCCCATATATTCTTCAGGCGTAACAACCTCTATACGCATTATGGGTTCGAGCAAAACCGGCTTAGCCTTCTTGACCGCATCCTGGAATGCGAATGACCCGGCCAATTTGAATGAAATTTCGTCGGAATCAACTTCGTGATATGAACCAAAAAGGAGCGTGACCTTGATATCAACGAGCTCATAGCCCGCCAAAAATCCACGGCCCATCGCATCGCGGACGCCTTCCATCGTCGGCTTGATGAACTGTCGCGGAATAGAACCGCCCGTGATCTTGTCCTCAAAGACAAAACCCTCGCCCGGAGCCGGCTCGATCTCAAGCTCGACGTGGCCAAATTTACCACGGCCGCCCGATTGTTTCTTGTAGATCTCTTTACCGGGTGC
>JBGASE010000188.1:0-6499 GCA_044229875.1 Pyrinomonadaceae bacterium
GGTTCGAACCGTGCGGACAAATCCTTTCGGTTATTTCCGCTTCGATGAAATCCCGACCGGCGATAATTATGTTTTCACCATTGAACACAAACTTTACGGATTTTCGCCGCGCGTGGTGACGATCATTGAGGACGTGAGCGAAATCATTTTCGTTCCGGATTCCGAATAAGACATGAAAAAAATCGTGTATTGAAAAGCGGGCAGTGAAGTCCGCTTTTTTGTTTGGCGTTTGCCATCCATCCGCTTTGTTAAGTCCCTCATGTTCAGAAACCAAATGACAAATTGCTCTTTTGATGGAAATCGCTGAAAATTGCAGGCAGATGAAATCGACAATCGCACCGGAAGAGATCGAATTGAACAAAAAGAAGAAAGTCCTCGACCGGCTGAAAGACAAACTTGCCGACGCTGAGGAAGAGATGGCCGATCTGCGCGCCGAACTTGATCTTTTCGAAGGACGTTACAAGATCGAGGTCGCGCGTTTTTATCACGAGTTCGACGAAATCGAAGCTGAGATTGCCGAAGAAGAGGCGAAGCTTGTTCCGGACGACGAAGAGATCAAAAAGCGGGCCGAAGAGCTTCGTCGCCGGGCTGAAGAATCCGTCGTTGACGAATCGAACATTCACTGCGGTCAGAAATGGACGCCGACCGTTGAGGCGAAAAAGGCGTACCACAATCTGGCGCGCATCATTCATCCCGATCTTGCGCTTGACGCAACCGAAAAGGAACGCCGTCATGAGTTGATGGCGAAACTCAATGAAGCCTATTCCGCCGGCGATCAATCGCGTTTGAACAAGCTTGTCGAGGATTTCCGTGATTCGCCCGATCTTGTCCGCGGCGACACGCCCGGTGACGAACTGGTCCGCGCGATCCGCCAGATCTATCAAATCAAGCGCCGGATGATCGAACTTCGCGAAGAAAAATCCATCGCCGAACATTCTGAGCTGTTCACGCTCCGTGAGAAGTCTGAAGCCGCGATGCGCGAAGGCCGCGATTTGCTGAAGCAGATGGCAGAACGCACCAAAACCCATATTCGCAAAGCGCAACGGCGACTAACGAATCTGAAAAACCTCAATGTCGCGCAGGAAGAATATGTCCGCGAACGCTACGGAATGGATATCACTGAATTCAGATAAGCAAGCCCGATCAATCAATAAATGCAAAACGCCCCTGAGATCAATAAAGACGACATTAACCGCTTTTTGTGTCCGAACTGCGGCGCGAATATGGTGTTCGACGCCGCGCTCGGGAAACTCGCCTGCCCCTATTGCGAGCATGCGCAGGAGATCGTCGCCGACGGTCGCGTGGATGAGCGTGATTATCGCGATTTCCTGAGCCGCGGCGCTCAGAACCTGCAACCGATGGCGCAAAACGCGATGCAGGTCAATTGCGACAGCTGCGGCGCGATCGTCAACTTTACGCCGCCTGAAACGGCTACGTCCTGTGCCTTTTGCGGCGGCAAGATCGTTGCCCAACCGAAAGCGGCCGATCCGCTTGTTGCGCCGGAAGGCGTTCTGCCGTTTTCCGTTCCGCCGCCGCAGGCTGTTTCGAATTTTCAAAGCTGGCTCGGATCGCTGTGGTTCGCGCCGTCGGCGCTCAAAACGATGGCGACCGCCGACAAACTGGTCAGCGTCTACATTCCTTATTGGACCTATGATGCGGCGACCGAAAGCACGTACAGCGGGGAACGTGGCGATCATTATTACGAAACCGAATATTACGAAGAAAACGGCGAGCAGAAATCGCGGCAGGTCAGGCATACGCGCTGGTCGTACACGAGCGGGCAGGTTGCGAGGCATTTCGACGACGTTTTGATTCCGGCGACGACGTCGCTCTCAGAAGACTATCTGCGGCGCCTTGAACCGTGGGATCTTGAACAACTCAGATCATATGAACCGGCGTTTCTGTCGGGTCACAAGGCCCAGGCGTACCAGGTCGCGCTCGACGCGGGATTCGAAAAGTTCAAAGCGATCGCGGCGAACGTGATCGAAGGCGATGTCAGAAGCGATATTGGCGGCGATGAGCAGCGAATTTCAAACGTCGCTACCGAATACGGCAATATCACCTTCAAACACTTGCTGTTGCCAATCTACGCCGGTGCTTATCGGTTTGATAACCGGGTGTTTCAGATCGTCGTCAACGGCCGTACCGGCGAAGTACAGGGTGAGAGACCATACAGCTGGATGAAAATCGGATGTCTGGGATTGGTGATTCTGATCATCATTGCCATGATCATAATCCTTGTCGGGCTGGCCGGTCGCTAAATACGACAAAAGACGGAATCTCTTGCGAGACTCACGTCCGAGCGTTCCTTCTTCAATCCTGATGACGATAGTTTTATCGCATCAGACGGTTAAAGTCAAAAGAAATTCAAGGTTCAAGAGTCAAGATTCAAGAGTCAAGATTCAAGATTCAATTCAAGGTTCATGAGTCAAGATTCAAGATTCAATTCAAGGGTCAAGAGTCAAGATTCAATTCAAGGTTCAAGAGTTAGGATTCAAGATTCAATTCAAGGTTCAAGAGTTAAGAATCAACATGTCTTCAGGCGTAACTCAAACTCACGCCTGAAGGCGTAACTCTGACGAAAATCCGAAATCCGAAATCCGAAATCCAAAATAGATTCACCCCAGGCTTGTTCCGAGAAGCCATTGGCCGCCGTCGACGACGAGCGTCACGCCGTTGACGTAACTTGCGGCGTCCGATGTCAGAAACAGCGCGGCGTTTTCGATGTCCGCAATTCGTCCGAATCGCTGCAGCGGGATGCGCTTTGTCAGTTTGTCCTTCAATTCCGGAAGCAACAGTCGCTTCATGCCTTCGGTGTCCTCGATCGGTCCCGGCGCGATGCCGTTGACGCGGATTCCGTAACGGCCCCATTCGACCGAAAGATTGCGCGTGATCGCATCAACGCCGGCCTTTGCGGCCGAAACATGGATCTGCATCGGCGTCGCGAGATAATGGAGCGTCGCCGAAATATTGAGGATCTGTCCGCGCGACTTCTTGAGTTCTTCAAACGCCGCGCGGCAAACGTTGAACGTTCCTTTGGTGTCGATGTCGACGACCGTTCCGAAACCGTTTGCCGAAAGCTCGCTGGCCTTGCAGAGAAAATTTCCGGCAGCGCCGTTGACGACGATGTCGATCCCGCCGTAATGCGCCACGGTTTCGGCGATCGCATTTTCAACCGCGGCATAGTCGCGGACATCGGCAACGACGGTCAGACACTCGCCGCCGTTCGATTCAACGAGACGCTTCATCGCGTCGAGGTTTTCCTGCTTGCGGGACGTGATCGCGAGTCGCGCGCCGGCTTCCGCGAACGCGCGGGCGACTCCGCCGGTGATGCCGGTGCCGCCGCCTGTTACAAACGCCGTCTTTCCCTGTAAAATGTTTTCCGCAAATACTTTCGTCATAGAGATAAATTAGAAAGGAATCGGCGAAAAGTAAAAAGGGAAATGCAAAAATCGCCGAACGCGGGCATTTGATGGAATTTCGAATCAAAAAATCTCCGGCCGATCGTGAATTCGATCGTCGCGGCGCACGGCTTCCGGCGTTGATTTTAAAGGCGGTTCTGATCGTCGCCGGGTTCGTCCTTCTCGCGTCGTGTTCGTCGAAGCCAACCGAGATGCGCGCGCTCGTCCCCGCTGAAACCCTGATCTATCTGGAGACGAACGATGTCGGTCGGCTTTTGAAAAGCCTTCAGGACAACAAACCATTCGCGGCGGCGATGAAATCGCGAACCGATTTTTCGGTGCTGAACGGAATGCAGATGGCGATCGCCGTCAGCGGGTTCGAGGCATCCGAAGACAAGCTGACCAACGAGAATTCCGTGCTCAATTTCAAACCGCGATTCGTCGCCGTCGCCGACACGCATGCGTGGAACCGCTCGACGCTGTCATTTGTCGAAGAAACGCTCGGCAACTTCATCAACGAAACCTACGGCGGCAGCGTCCAATTGACACGGGAGGTTCAGGGCGAAGGCGAGCGCTTCGTGTGGGTCGGCGCTGACGGCCGGCGCGCATTCGCATTCGTCCGCGGCAGCATCGTCTTCTTCAGCAATGACGAAACTGCGCTCGGCAAGGCGCTCGCGGTCGGCCGCGGCGAGGCTGACCCGCTGACCGGGAACGCCTCGACGGCTCGGCTGAAACTCGACGACGCGACGGTCGCCGGCGGTCACGTTTCGCCCGACGGTATTGCGCAACTGTCGAATCTTGCCGGAGTCTCAACCGCGCTCGACGCCACCGACGACGAAGACGGACAGAGTTTCATTGCCCGGGTGCTGCCGGAAATCGTGCGGAATTCGATCAGCGAAATCACGTGGACCGCGTCAAAAAGCGAAAGCGGTTTTGAAGATCGATTCAGTTTTGTGCTCAAGCCGGAAACTTCGGCCGCGCTGAAAGAAACTGTTCGGGCGACACCGAATGCTCCGGCGCTTGCTGAGTTCGTCCCGGCCGATCCGTATACGGCGACGCGATACAACCTTGAAAATCCGCAGATCGCGTGGCGTGCCGTGTTGCTTTCGGCCGGCCGCGCGACCGACCAAACGAGCGGCAACATCATCGTTGCTTTTGCCGACGGATTTTTCGAACCCTACGGCGTCGCAGTCGGTGAGGATTTTCTTGGCGCGGTCGGAAATGAGATCTGGACCGTTTCGCTTGATTCCGAGGGCGAGCAATCGGCGGCGATCGTCACCGCGCGCGATGCGGAGAAACTCAAGCGATCGATCACCGAGATCAACTGGAACTCATCGCCGGAGGTGAAGTCGGGCGCCGAGATCAGGCGCTCGGCCGACGGTGAACTGGCCGCGGCGCTGATCGACGGCCGGTTCCTGATCGGTGACCCGGAAACGGTGATGAAATGTCTCGACGCGCGGACTTCCGGACAAAATTTTCAGAAAAGTCCTGCATTCGCAAGAATCGCCGCGAGCAACGCGCCGGCGATCACGTTCGGACGTGAGGCGACCGATCGGACAGTCGGACTGCTTGGTGTCAAGAACGACGAGAATCTTCAGTTTCTGACGAATTATCTGACCGAAACGCGGTTTACCGATCGCGGTGTCGAACGCCGGACAACCTCGCCTTTCGGGCTGGCCGGACGAATTCTTGAGCAATTTGACGATCGATGAAACTTTGGATCGCTAAGAACTCGGAGATACCGGTGCGCGAACAGATCGTGACGCAGGTGACGCTGGCGATCGCCAGCGGTGAACTGACAACCGGCGTGAAACTGCCGAGCACGGCCGAGATCGCAAGGCGGTTCGGGCTCCATGCCAACACCGTCGCTCATGCGTACCAGGAACTTGCCGATCGGGATTGGCTTGAGTTCCGCCACGGCAGCGGGTTTTTCGTTCGCGATCTGAATGCCGGAAGCGTCTCGCTCGACCGGATGGTCGCCGATTTTCTTCGTCAGGCGCGGGAACATGGATTCGCGGCGGATGATGTGCTCGAATGTGTCAGCAAATTCACGTCGCGGCGACCGCCGACGCGGCTCGTCCTGCTCGAAGATGATCCCGAATACCGTGCGATACTTCATGCCGAAATTGCAGATTCGATCGGGGCCGAACCCGATTCCTTTCCTACAAGCGCATTTGAACCGCCGGATGGAGCGATCCTGACGGCAATGTTCGATGAGCGCCCGAAGATTCCAGACACCCCCGACTGCGTCTTCCTCAATGCCCGATCGGTCGCCGAAGCGCTCGCCGTCGAGAATCGCCCGACAAACGAAGATTTGATCGCGGTTCTTTCCGGTTGGGACAAATTTCTGCTGCTCGGGAAGACGATGTTGATCGCCGCGCGGATCGATCCGGAATCGCTGATTGTCCGTTCGACCCGCGCGAAAGGATGGCGCAACGGCGTCGACACGGCGACGATGATCATCTGCGACGCGCTCACGGCAAGGGAATTCGACGGCGATCCGCGGCTCCGCGTTTTTCGGCTGATCGCCGATTCTTCGCTCGCGGAACTGAGCCCCAAAATCAACTCCCGAACTTTGGCTTGACACCCAACAAACTTTGTAACTATACTTGTTACAGTTATGGCGGCCAACAGTCAATTTTCAATCGCGGTCCACGTTCTGGCTATGTTAGCCACGAGCGGATGCGAACGCGTCAAGTCTGACTATCTGGCCAAAAGCGTTAATACGAATCCGGTCGTCATTCGTCGGTTGCTGTGCAGCTTGTACAACGCGGGGCTCGTCGTATCGCAGACCGGAGCGTGCGGCGGATCATGTCTCAACAAGCCGCCTGAAGAGATCACGCTGCTTGAAGTGTTCAAGGCGGTGGCAACGAGCGAAGTGTTTGCGCTGCACCCGAACACGCCGAACCAGGACTGTCCGGTCGGACGGAATATTCAGGGCGTTTTATGCGATCTACAGACTGAGATCGACAATGCGATCGAGGTCAAGCTCGCCCGTCACACGCTTCGTGACGTGATCGAATCGGTCGAAAGTTGACGCGTTTTTTTAACTAGTTTTGTATCAATGTCAGTTACAGAAATGGGGTGGTTGATAATGG
>JBGASE010000189.1:0-6479 GCA_044229875.1 Pyrinomonadaceae bacterium
GCGTCTTTGCGGGAAGACAAACCGGGTGTTCCCGCAAAGACGCCAAGGCGCAAAGCAACTGGTGATCTTGAAGATTCCGACGGGCTACGGGGATCTCAAATTTCAAATCTCAGATCTCAGAAATTCCTGATTTTGGATCTCCCCATCGAAACCTCTACAAATCGGTCGGGGATTGTCCGTTTCGGAAGAAGAAGAACCTGCAATTCGTCCAATGCACGAAATCGACGATTAGGACGGGATTAATTGAAAATCGCAAATCAAAAATCCGACAGTCCGCTTCTTGTCCGCAATCAGCGTTCTAACGTATCCTATTGCGTCAACCCAAATCGGCGGAAGATGCAGACGCAGACCGAACAACTCAGTTTCGACTTTTTCAAGGAAAAGCCGCAGATCGTGCGCGAATCGCGCGATGAACTCAAGATAAAGCTTGGCGAATTTGCCGGGCCGCTCGACCTGTTGCTGTTTCTGATCAAACAGGAGCAGGCGAACATCTTTGATATTCCGATCGCGCGGATCACCGATGAGTATCTGAAGTACATCCGACTGATGAAATCGCTCGATATTTCGGTTGCAGGCGATTTTCTGGTCATGGCGGCGACGCTGATCGAGATCAAGTCGAAAATGTTGCTGCCGCGGCTGCCGTCCGAGGAAGAAGACGACGAGATCGATGATCCGCGGCGCGAACTCGTCGACCGGCTTCTCGAATATGAAAAATTCAAAAGCGCGGCGCAGATGCTGTATGAACGGACGACCGTCGAACAGGCCGTATTCCCGCGCGGCAAGATCGAATCTGACGACAACAACGCCGAGATCAATGCCGGCGTCTTTGATCTTCTGACGGTTTTTCAGAAGATCCTGGCGCGGCACAAGGACGAGATCAAGCTCGAAATTGAACGCGATGAGATCAGTCTTTCGGACATGCTTCGGGCGTTGAAAGAGTTGATCGAAACCGGTCATCCGATCAGCATGATCGAGTTTTTTGAGCGCTTCGCGTCGCGCCGTGAGCTCGTGACGGCATTCATCGCCGTGCTCGAAATCGTCCGGACCGAGAGTGTCCGCTTGATCCAAAAGACCGTTTTCGGCGACGTGATCCTGAAGAGAGTTTAGTTGTGGAAACCAGTAACGAAGAAAAGAAAGCAAGACCGTTGGCCGAGATCGTGGCAATCGCCGAAGCCTTGATCTATGTCGCCGACGAACCGCTCACGGTCCGGACCCTTGCCGACGTGCTGGAAGAGGAAAAGGAAGCCGTTCAAGCGGCAGTCGAAGAGCTTCGCCGCGAATATGATGCACGTGACGGCGGACTTCAACTGCGCGAGATCGCCGGCGGCTGGCAGATCGCGACGCGAACCGAGTTTCATGACGAGGTCCGGCGCTATCTGAAAACCCGGCCGAGCGCGAAACTTTCGTTGGCAGCGCTTGAAACCCTTGCCGTGATCGCCTACAAGCAACCGGTGACGGTGCCGGAAATCCTCGAAATCCGCGGTGTCCAATCGGCCTCCGCGATTAAAACGCTCCTCGACAAAAAGCTGATCACGGCGAAAGGCCGGAAGGAAACCGTCGGCAAACCGATGATGTACGGCACTTCAAAGGATTTTCTGATCCAATTCGGCCTCAAGGATCTTTCGGAATTGCCGTCGATCGAGGATTTCGAAGACCTCGCCGGCGCCGTCTGACAGAACCCCGCACGAAGTAAGGGGGCACGAGCGCGGTAGCGATCGGAGAGAACGCTTGAATCTTGAATGTCTTGAACTTTGAATTTCTTGAATCTTGACTATCTTGAACCCTGAATCTCTTGAATTTTGAATCGCTTGAATCTTGAATTTCTCTTGAATCTTGAATCTCTTTTGAATCTTGAATCGCTGCCTTAACCCATGAAGATCAATCGCGAAGGCGACAAACTTATCATTTCGGAGACGCCCGGCTGTCTGTGGGTTTTCGGATTGATGTTTGTCTTCATCGGCGGAATGTTCGTTTACGGCGCGCTCGGCGGATTTACCAACTCGGACATGCAGTCGATCTTCGTTCTCGCGTTCGCTTTGATCGCCGGAGCCGTTGGCGTCGGCGCCGGAATCTGGACGATCTCAAAGGCGCCGATCACAAAAGTCGCCATCGACCGCGCCAACCGAATCGTGATCTGGACAACCTTCGGTTTTATGGGACGCGAAACGCTGGTTTACAAATTCGATGACGTTGAGCGCTTTTGCCTGATCGAAGACCGCGACTCCGAAGGCGCCGAAATCTGGTGGTTCGGGATGGAATTGATAAACGGCGAGGTCATGAGAATCGGCGCGATCGCCAGTCATTTTGAAGAGAACGAGCGCCGTTTCGTCTTCGCCGCCAACGAATTTGCCGATAAACAACCATCCGTGTTTGAATTGATCGAATCGGCGGACGAACTCGAACAATGAGCCGTTCTTAGCCGTCATCCGATCGATATGCGAATCACAGAAACAGAACGCCGAATGACGATCCGGCAGTTTCCGATCCTGAAATGGACGTTGGGAGTGATCTTCGGAACTGGATTTTTGGCCGTCACACTCTCTTTTCTGTCCGCGGTGTGGTCAAAGCCGACCGATTTTTTCGGCTCGCCGGAATCTGGTTTGTGGGACCGGGTACTTTCCGGAATCGTATTCCTGATGCTTATCGCGTTCGGTTCAGCGATGAACATCTATTTCGCTTCGCTGATCGGCACACCGGTGATCACCAGCGTGATCGACGGCGACGAGAAAACGGTCACGATCGCGAGGCGCGGCCTGTTCAGCCGCCGAACACAGCGCTATCTTTTCTCGCAGGTCAAGGATTTCAAGATCGAAGTCATCCCCGGCGAAAAGAACAGCAATTATCTCGCGCTTCGACTTGTGAACGACGAACTGATCCGGATCGATGGCGTCCCCGGACGTGATGCCAAACCGCTGATTGACCGACTCAACGCATTCCTGCGAAAGGTGGGAAGGGGAAAGTAAAACGGTAAAAGGGGAAAGGCAAAAGTAAAAAAAAGATAAAAACGGAGTATCGGCCATCGGGCAACGTCCTGATGCCATCAATTCAAAGGTAAGGAGCGACAACGTTTTGCATTTTAAATTTTACCTTTTACTTTTCCCTTTTCGCTTTTGCCTTTTGCCTTTCACGCCGACTTTCCTCCGCCTACTGCCGATTGTGCTACCATTTCAACTTATGCTCGAACGACTGAACAAGCTCATTGCCCGTGCCGGAATCGCGTCACGCCGCGGCGCCGACGAACTCATCGCGGCCGGTGAGGTCACTCTGAACGGTGAGATCGTGACCGATCTCGGACGCAAGGCTGATCCGGATACCGATCACATCAAAGTCGGCGGAAAACTGATCAATGCAAAAATCGTCAGCCATTCAAAGGCGTACATCCTGCTCAACAAGCCGAAGGGTTATCTTTCGAGCGCGGCTGATCCCGAGGGCCGGAAACTGGTTGTCGATCTCGTCAAGGGATTCGGAAAACTGCATCCCGTGGGCCGGCTCGATTTCAATACCGAAGGACTACTGATACTGACCAACGACGGCGATTTTACGAACTTCGTCGCGTCATCAAAGCTCATCCCGAAAGTCTATGAGGTCAAGGTCAAAGGACTGCCGAATGCGAACGCGATCAACAAACTGCGTCGCGGATTGCGTCTTGAAGACGGATTCAAGACAGCTCCGGCGGAAATTCGCGAACTGAAACCGACGGACAACAACGGTTGGTATGAAGTGACGCTTTATGAAGGTCACAATCAGCAGATCCGCAAGATGTTCGATGCCGTCGGACACTCGGTCGTGAAACTGCGCCGCACGGCGATCGGCCCGATCGACTACGATCGTTTACCAGTCGGCGCCTACCGCGAACTCGAACTCGAAGAAATCGCCGCGTTCCTCAAGCCGATGAAAAGGAAACCTGTTAAGCCGGCAGCGCCCGCCAAGAAGGAAAAAGTAAAAGGGCAAAAGTGAAAAAGTCAGTACCGTCTGCGTGAGCGGGCGGGAACCTTGACAGTGCCGACTGCGTTACCAGGCGGGAGCACCATTTGTGCGCGGGCTATTCCCGCCCGCTGACGCAGGCGGTACTGACTTCCCATCGGTTGCGCTCGATCAATCCGTTATGTAAAGATAATTTTTCTTTATACACATATGAATTTCGAGTTATCAGACGAACAACTGCAGATCAAAATGAGCGTCCGCGAGTTTGCGGAATCCGAGATCAGACCGCATGTCCTTGAATGGGATGAAACGCAGCATTTTCCGGACGAACTCCGGCCGAAGCTCGCGGAACTCGGACTGCTCGGCGTGATATTTCCGGGGCAGTACGGCGGCGCCGGGATGGGTTATGTCGAATATTCGACGATCATCGAGGAACTCGGACGCGTCTGCGGTGCGGTCGGCCTCTCCGTTGCCGCCCATAACTCGCTCTGTTCAAACCACATCTATACATTCGGCACCGAGGCCCAGAAGCAGAAATATCTCGTACCGCTGATCGCCGGCGAAAGCTGGGGCGCGTGGGGGCTGACCGAGTCAATGGCCGGCTCCGACGCTTCGGGAACACGGACGACTGCGGTCGCCGGAGACGGGGGCTGGAAGGTCAACGGCTCCAAGAATTTCATCACCCACGCCATTTCGTGCGAAACGCTCGTCGCGGTCGCCGTCACCGATAAGGAAAAGGGCAACAAAGGAATCTCGGCCTTCATTTTTGACAAGTCGATGGCTGGTTTCCGGCCCGACAAAAAAGAAAACAAGGTCGGAATGAGGGCTTCGGAAACGGCGTCGGTCGTTTTTGAGGACTGTTTTGTTCCGACCGAAAATCTTCTCGGCAATCCGGGCGAAGGCTTCACGCAGGCGATGAAGATCCTTGACGGCGGACGGATCTCGATCGCGTCTCTGAGCGTCGGGATCGCACAAGGCGCATACGAAGCAGCCGTCAAATACGCAAAAGAGCGCGAGCAGTTCGGCCGACCGATCGCAGATTTCCAGGCGATTCAGTTCAAACTCGCGGACATGGCGACACAGATCGAATGCGCGCGACTGCTGACTCTTCAGGCGGCCGCGCTCAAGGACGCCGGAAAGCCCGTCACGAAGCAATCCGCGATGGCGAAAATGTACGCGTCGGAAGTCGCGGTCCGCGTCTCCGAAGAATCCGTTCAGATCCACGGCGGATACGGCTACACGAAAGACTATCCGGCCGAGAAATTCTGGCGCGATTCAAAGCTCTGCACGATCGGCGAAGGAACAAGTGAAATCCAGCGTATCGTTATCGCCAAGCAACTGTTGAAAGCCTGATCGAAAACGTTTATTTTTGATGGAATGCATCGAACTTTCCAACAGCCGTCACGGACTTTGTTCGCGATCTGTTTTTTTGCAATTGCGTTCAACACCGGATGCGGCGGTTCCGCTCAAAGCGAGTCGGACGCATTCAAACGCGATTCCGAGACGCGTGCCCGGTTTGCGCAGATCACGGCCGCGATCGCGACGCGGAATATGATCTCTCCAGAAGACTTCGCTGCCCTTAAGAGAATCAGGGAAAAGTATCCGAACGAACCAGAGATCCGCAAGACCTACCGAAATGCGCTGATCATGCGCGAAGACTGGGCGGCGATCGTGTCGTTCGTCAAGAGCGATGGCGAAGCGGTTTCAGACGACGACCGAAAAATTCTTGGTCAGGCATTGGTAAAGCTCGGACGCTACGCGGATGCGGTCGAAGCCCTGAAACCGCTAGGCGAAGCGAAGCCTGACGATTCCGAAATCCAAAGCCTGATCGCTTGGTCGAATTATCAGATCGGAAAAACGGCCGACGCAATGGTTATCCTCGATCGAAACTGGCAGCGAATCGTCGCTGAAAAGCGCGTCGGCGACATGGCGCTCGCCGGACTTGTCGCGATCAGCAACAATGATCTTGACCGAGCAGAGAAAATCCTTGTCGATGCGTACGCCGTCGATTCGGAGAACGCTGCAGTAACCAATGCGCTGGCTCAGCTTTATATGCGGCGCGGCAACGCCGACAAAGCCGAAACGTATCGGCTGAGAACCGTGCAGCTGAATGAAAAGCGTTCCGCCGAAGAGGCGCGTGGCCGGGCCGCCGTCCAACTCACCTATGAGCTTTTCGATGCATGGGAACAGAAACGGTACGTTGACGTAATCACGAAAGCGAACCAGTTGTTATCCGGGACGTCGGACAAGAACAAGCGGATTACCCTGTTTCAGTATGTTTACGAAGCGCATAAGGCTCTCGGGAATCAATCCGATGCTGATCGGGCGCTCAGCGAAATTCAAAGGCTTAAATCGCAATGATCAAACGAATCATTTTTTTCTTGCTGGCCGGCGTGATTGCTGCCGGTTGTTCGTCTGATACCGGTCAGGTAAGGGGCCCGCAAACGGCGGGAAACATCAGATTTGCCGATGCGACTGCCAACAGCGGGGTGACCTTCACTCAGATTGCCGGCCGCAACGATCAAAAACCGATTCCGGAAATTATGGGCAGCGGG
>JBGASE010000190.1:0-10127 GCA_044229875.1 Pyrinomonadaceae bacterium
ACATTTTTACCCGTCACCGGTGCCCAGGGAAGCAGATCGGACTTGGTATATCGAATGATCTCGGCAAGGTCGATTCGTCCCCGGTCGGATTCGCGAAGACAAGCAGCGATTAGCGGCAGCTTGAATGTTGAGCACATCGCGAAACGCTCTTCAACGCGGTGGCCGGTAAATTCTCCGCTGGCGGTGTCGAGAAGGCACACTCCAAGCCGCGCCTGGCCGGTTTCAAGCGAACGAAACATCGCTGGCGCGTCGTAGTCACGCGCTGCGGCAGATCCGACCGTTCGGGCACCCGAAAGCGCAGTCATGAATGCCGATGCATACAAAAAATTGCGTCTGTTGATCATAGGTTAATAAACGCCTTTGGCGGCATAAGATTGGCTGAGCAAAACACGTTACGGTACGGTCTTTTGTAATCCAATCCGATATCATTGCAAATTCCGATTCGTTTTAGCGTACGCCACCAATCGGTTTGAAGATCATTGACCGGTATTCTGAAGGATATTGATGAAACCTTGCAACTCGGTCGGGAGAACGGCCGTGAATGACAACCGTTCACCGGTGACTGGATGGTCGAACGATAGCTTCTCGGAATGAAGAAAAAATCGTCCGAGCCCCGAGATCGCATGGCGAATCGCGAGGTCATGGACCGACCGGTCGCGTCCGGAATTGTAGGTTTCATCACCGACGACCGGATGATTGATGTGCGCCATGTGCACCCGGATCTGATGTGTCCGGCCGGTTTTGATCTCGACACCGACCAGCGTGAATTTCGAATATCGCTTTTTCACCCGCCAGATCGAAACCGCGTGCCGTCCGTGTGCGCGAACTCCCATCTTCGTCCGGTTGTGCTTCTCGCGCGCGATCGGCGCGTCGATCGTTCCCGAATCGCCTTCAATTTCGCCGTGCACCAAAGCTACGTATGACTTGTAAACGGTCCGGTTGCGGAATTGCTCACTCAATTTCTCGAGCATTTCCTCAGACTTGGCGACGACGATCAGACCCGACGTGTCTTTGTCGAGTCGGTGAACCAGTCCGATCTTTGATTTTATGGTTTCGATCCTCGAATCGTCGTATTTCTCAGGTCCGATTCCGAAATGGTGTGCCACGGCGTTGGCGAGCGTTCCGGAGCTGACACCCGCGCCCGGATGGACGACCAGTCCCGCCGGTTTGTTGATGACCGCGAGATACTCATCTTCGAATACGAAGTCCAACGGAATGTTTTCGGGCTCAAATACATCGACCGGAATCTCCGTCAATTCAATCTCTATCTCGTCATTGGTCCGTAACTTGTACGAAGCTTTTGATGTCTTTTCGTTGACGAGACAGTCTCCGTCGGCGATCAGCTTCTGCAATTTCGAACGCGACCAGCCGGCAATTTTTTCAGAAAGGAACGCATCAAGACGCTGGCCTGAATGGTCGTTGTCGACGGTGAAACTGAGAGTGGATTCTGACATTCGGATTGATGAGTTTTTGATCAGATCATTGACGAACCGTCGATCAACGGGATGAAGTCTCGAAAATCGGTAGCGCCTCAGGTCTCGGTGCGGCGGCGAAGCCGGACGAACATGAAGACCAGTGCACCGATCGCGACGAGCAGGCTGATGATCTGCGATGTTGAAAGCCCGAGGATCGGATTGAGTCCGAGAAGATTGCCGCGCGGATCGTCGCGCAGGAATTCGACCGCAAATCGCCAAACACCGTAGATGATTCCGTAGGCGACCAAAACCTGACCGTCGAACTTCTTTCGGCGATGGAGATAGATCAACACTGCAAAAACAAGCAGCATGAAAAACGACTCATAAAGCTGCGTCGGGTGCAGATACAGATCGCCGCCGTCTGGGCCGTAAACCGGAACGCCGGTAAACTCGTGACCCTTTTCCGAAAAATGCACGCCCCACGGGAGGTGCGTTTCTTTTCCCCAACAGCAGCCCGCCGAAAAGCATCCCTGGCGACCGAAAAACTGTCCGAGCGCAACACCCGGTGCGAATGCGTCGCCGACTTTTCCGAACGGCAGTTTGTAGAAATAAGAAAGTCCGATGACGGTTACGAGACCGCCGAGAAATCCGCCGTAATAAACGCCGCCGGACCGAAGAAAATCGAGTGAAAAGATCTCGACATGGTCGTCAACAAAAAACATCAGGATCTTTGATCCGAGCAGTGCTCCGATCAGCGTCCAAAGACCGAGATCGTAAATCCGGTCACGCGACAAACCGTCGAGCGCCCCGAGTTTCGATGCCGAATACAGCCCAAGCATCATCCCAAGCGCCAGAAAGACGCCGTATGTATGAATCGGAAAGCCGCCGATGTTGATCAGTTCGGGATACACAGTTGATTGTGGATTTGTGATTTCGGATTGCGGATTAGGAAACCGGATAAATCCGAAATCCGAAATCGCAATTCCCAAATCTCAAGGCTCCTTATTCTTCGTCAAAAACATGTCAAGGATCAGCAGTCCGGCGCCCAGTACGATCGCCATGTCGGCGACGTTGAACGTCGGATAGTGCCAGCCTCCGACATGGAAGTCGATAAAATCGACGACATAACCTAGACGGGATCGGTCCGTGACATTGCCGATTATTCCGGCCAGAAGAAGCGAAAGGCTTCCGAGCACGCGATCATCGGAACGCGGTGTGCGCCAGAAGAAATACAACACCAGCACCGCCGCGATGACCGCAACCGCCGAAAGCGCCCATCGACCGGTGTTGCCGTGATCGTCAAACATTGAAAACGCGACGCCGGTGTTCTCGGCGTACGCCAGATTCAGAAGTCCTGGAATGACCTCGATGTCATCCTTCAGACGCAAGCGCGCCTGCGCCCAGGATTTGGTCGTTTGATCGATCAAAAAAACCGCGCCGGCGGCGGCGAGATATCCGAGTTTCCAGAAAAAATCCTTCTTTGTCACAATTATTGCTATTCAGTATACGGAAAAACGCGCTTCGGCGCTTTGTATCGTTTCCACCAATCCGCGTAACAGACATCGGTACAGCCTATCTCATGTCGGATAACCTTCCATTTGCCGCCCGACTTTTTCAGCAGCGCGAAGAAATTGTTGTCGAACATATCGGCATCGATCGCTTGCTGATACGGCGTTTTCCGGTAGTCCGGTTTTCCGCCGGACGGACTTTGCGGATCACCCGAAACAAACGCCCAGACGCCCGAAACGTTGAAATTCTCAACGCCGAAAACGATTTTTTGTTTCAGTTCTTTCTCGACCGGAATCCGCAAGGCGTCGAGGATCGCAGTTCTTTCAGCCGAACCCTTCTGAGGGGTATAAACCGTCTGCGCAAAGGTCGCGGATGCAAGCATCACGACACAACCGATCAATATCGCAAATCTCTTCATATCTTCGAATTTAAGCCGCCCGTTTGAGATATTTGTTGGCGACATACGGATGTTTCGGATTTACCACAAGCTTCTGTTCTTTCGGATGGACGAGAACATCCATGTCCTCCATCGGGATCGAACCAAGCAGCACATCCTGCGTTGTCGGCAGCACGACGGCGTCGCATGTCGTCCGGCGATTCTCGAAACGAACCTCGATCGGCCCGACGACATCGACCTCGATCTGTGTTTCGTCGGCAAGCGTTACGAATTGCCGCTCGATCAGCGGAAGATCGAGCTGATTTCTGACGTCGTCATTGATCGTCAGCATATATGCGCCGGTGTCGACCAGCGAACGCACCTTGATCTGTTTTACCTGATCCTCGGTAATGAGATTTCTTCGTAACATGTAGCATTCACCGGCATTTACGAGTTCAATATCTGCAAATACAAGTCCCATTTCATTTTTCCCCGTTTCGTAGAGTGTTTTCGGTTTTCTTTTTTTCGAAACCAATTTGATCATGATGCCGATAGTTTACAAGTTGTGGGAAATTGATGCCAACGAAAAAGTGATTCGCCCGCAAATCACACAAAAAAGCGCGAAACAGGAAGTTGATTCCGTTTCGCGCTTCTTCGCCCATTTCACCAAGCCTAAGATCAGGCCGTCTTCTCTATTTCTTCGAGCGCCGCTTGGCAACGCTCGCAAACGGTCGGATAGCGCTCAGACTCGCCGACTCGGGTCGAAAAATTCCAGCATCGTTCGCATTTTTCGCCGTCGGCCTTGAGGATCTGAACTCCGAACGCGTCGCCTTCATGAACCTCAACCTGCGATGTGATGAAGATGTAGCGAAGTTCATCGAAGTGATCCGCCAGAAACCACGTCGTTTCCTTATCGACCGTCAACACGACCTTCGCCATCAGCGACGCGCCGATCTCGCCGGCGGTCCGCGCTTCCTCAAGTGATTTGAGAACGCTTTCGCGGATCGTGAAAATTCGCTCCCAGTCGGCAAGCAAACGAGAATTGTCGGCGTCGGAAGCCTTCGGAAACTCGGCCAGATGAACCGACGCCAGTTTCGCTTTCGGCAGATTTTCAAACGCCTCATCCGCGGTAAACGCCAGGATCGGAGCCAGCAAACGGCAGAGCCGATGAGTGATCAAATAAAGCGCGGTTTGCGCGGATCGGCGTTCGAGCGATTTCGGTGCATAGATGTAAAGACGATCCTTGATGATGTCAAAGTACCGCGCCGACAAGGTCACGGTCACGAGATGATAGATCGTCTGATAAACCGACTGAAAATCGTAACGCTGATATCCGTCAAGGACCTTCCGCGTCGCGTCTTCAAAACTCGCCAACGCCCAGCGATCGATCTCGAGCATCGCCTGGAACGCAACGACGTCAGTTTCAGGATCGAAGCCGTCGAGATTCCCGAGCGCGTAGCGGAGCGTGTTCCGGAACTTCCGGTACGCGTCGGTAACGCGTTGAAGGATCTCGTCCGAACAACGCACGTCCTCGGTATAATCAACCGCCGCCGCCCAAAGCCTGAGGACGTCGGCTCCTGATTTATTGATGATCTCGATCGGCGCGGTGACGTTGCCGACGGATTTCGACTGCTTCTTGCCCTCGCCGTCAACGACCCAGCCGTGCGTGATGATCTGTTTGTAAGGCGAACGGTCGTGCGCCGCGAGCCCGCACATCAGGCTCGAGTTGAACCAGCCGCGATACTGATCGCCGCCTTCGAGATAGACGTCGGCCGGAAAACGCAGCGTGTCGCCGCGGGTTTCAAGAACCGCGACGCAGCTCGATCCGGAGTCGAACCAAACGTCAAGGATGTCGGTTTCTTTCCGGAAGTCGGCGCTGTTGCACTTGTCGCATGCGTATCCGTCGGGAAGCAATTCCGAAGCGGGCCGCGCATACCAGGCGTCGGCCGTCTCTTTGGCAAAGATATCGGCGACATGATCGACGATCTTCGGATCGGCAACCGGTTCATCGCACTTCTGGCAATAGAAGACAGGGATCGGAACGCCCCAAGAACGCTGCCGCGAAACGCACCAGTCAGGACGGCCCTTGAACATGTTCGCCATCCGGCCCTCGCCCCATGACGGATGCCAGTTCACGTTCCCGATCTCGCGGAGCGCCTGCGCGCGAAGCGATTTCTCACCCTGATCGTCCATTGAGATGAACCATTGCGGCGTCGCGCGAAAGATCACCGGTTTCTTGCACCGCCAGCAATGCGGATAACGATGCTCGTAGTTTTCGGAAAACAACAACGAACCGTTGGCGCGCATATGTTCGACGATCCGCGGATTCGCCTTAAAGATGTCTTCGCCGGCGAAGGTGTCGACCTCGCTCGTAAACCGGCCGGAGTTATCGACCGGGCAATAGACCTCAAGCCCGTATTCTTTGCCGATGATAAAGTCGTCATGACCATGTCCAGGCGCGGTATGAACCAGTCCGGTTCCTGCCTTGCTCGTTTCGTCGCGATCACGGGATTCTGAAACATCGAGCGAGGTTTCGGCATCCGCCTCGCCGCCCATCGTCACATGTTCACCGTTCATGATCAGCGAATCGCGATTGATCCACGGATGCCGCGCCTTCATGTGATTGAGCTTTGAACCCTTGAATTTCGCCAGCACTTTCGGGATCTTCCGCTCACCGTCTTCGTCGGTTCCGCCAATCCCGCATTTGACGATCACGAATCCGACAAGCTCGGATGCGACGATCAGAACTTCGTCGCCGTGCTCGATTGCGGCGTACTCGAAATCGGGATGAACCGCGATTCCAAGGTTCGCGGGAATCGTCCACGGAGTCGTCGTCCAGATAACAAGTGAAACGTTGCGACCCGCAAGTGCGGGATCGATCTCGGCCGGATCGGTTGCGAGTGCGAATTTGACGTAGATCGACGGCGATGTATGGATCTTGTATTCGACCTCAGCCTCAGCCAGCGCCGTCTGGTCGTGGATGCACCAATAGACTGGCCGCAGTCCTTTGTAAACATAGCCGCGTTCGAGAAACCGTCCGAAAAGCCGCGCCGCTTCCGACTTTCCCTTGTCGGCGAGTTTGCGTTCGACATGCGTCTCGATCGGGAGGCCGTGGCAATCGTATCCGGGAACATACGGAGCCTGAAAGCCCATCATCGAACGCGATTTCACGACAAAGTCCTTGAGTATCTTGTTGAGCGCGGTACCGATATGAATGTCGGCGTTCGCGTACGGCGGGCCGTCATGAATGATGAACTTCTCGCGTCCGTCGCGTGAACGGATGATCGAGTTGTAAAGATCGGCATCGGCCCACTTCTTGAGCCGCGCCGGTTCGGCCTGGCCGAGATTCGCCTTTTGCGCGAAGTCGGTTTTCGGCAGGTTAACGGTTTTCTTGAGTTCCAATGGTTCGGACATAGGTCAGTAGTCAGTAGTCAGTAGTCAGACGTCACGGTGACGGGTTGCGAATATTGGGGTCCACTAAGACGATTGAAAAGTGAAATCCTAACTTTCGTAATACGGCAATTCCACAATCACAAATCAAAAAATCCCAAATCAAATGATCTGGGACTTTCGGTGGACGCAAATTCTTCGCTGCGGGCCTACCGAACGTCCTCCGTAATTCGAATAATCTTGGCGATTGTGCGACAAAACATCAATTGATTTATGTCAGACTTCGCGGCTTAAGTCAAAGAAACGTGGTCAATCGGCCGCGATCAATTGGCGAATGATCTCAAGTTCGTCCGTCATCGGAACGCCCGACGCTTCAATTTCGCTCAATATAATGCGTGCCTTGTCCGTTCTGTTTTGATGGCAAAAGCACATCACTTTCGCGGCCAGAATATTTGCGTGCTTATCGCTACTGACGAGGCTCAATGAATGTTCGAAGGCTGCGTCGATCTCTTCGTCAGAAAAACTCCCGAACGAAAAACTTTCCTCAAAAAGCGATTCGGGTATCGGTTTCGTAAACTTCAGGACGACACTCGCGGCCTGTGGCACTTCGGCGACGAATTCGAAGTGTTCCCGAAGTCGCCAATGGAGAAGATGAATCCAACCAGTGAAATAATGGGCGAAATCCTGATGGAACACGAGACTCTGGTTCGGAACCAAATACGCGTAAAAGTTGCGGAAGATGGCATTCGCCAAATCCCAGTTCTTCATCGAGTCGACCAACAAAAACTCGATCGGCCGATTGTCCCAGCCGAGCATTGTCAGATCGCCCGGATGGACTTCGATGATCTTCTCAAATTCGATCGTGCGGCGTTTGAATTCACCGAGAAAACTGTCGCCGGGACGCAAGCCGCCGATATCGGCCCCGCTCACCGCTTCGTCCATCGATTCGTACCAGATGAAGGCGTCGAATGAGTGGATTTTTCTACCGGAAAACGCCGGATTGCCGGCGAGGCCGCGCGCGAGCGGGATCGTGGTCGATCCCAAAAAGCATCCCAGATCGACGACTTCGCCGAATCCCAAATATTCGTCCGCACCATACTTGTGAAGATAGTCCTGTTCGGTTTTCGAAGTCATCCCGACCAGTTCGCCTGTGAACATGCGTTTGGCGCGCATGTACATCGAGTGAAGTGCTTTGATCTTGCGAAGGCGAATTCTGATCGCTTTTAACATCCGTTCATTGTATCAACTTAGAGGGGTATCGAGCCTCACAGACACATCGTACACTGAGCATTCAGTATTCTGCCATCCCCAAATGAACCTTTTGCGGCCGGAAGCGTATCAAGCGTCAGAGCCAATGCCGAAAATTCCAAGCCCATAAAAAGCTTCACTTTAACTGGTATTTCGATGTATGGTGACTGTCTCGATCAGAATTCTGAAAATGAAGGTGCGTTTGAAATGACTGAATTCGCGAAGATTTTTGTTGTACCGATAATGGTCGTTGTGCTTTTCTCCGGCATCGTTGCCCAGCAGCCGGTCGTTTCGCCGAAGTCCGATGCCGACAAATGGCTCGAAGACGTCGAGTTCCTTCGGGTAGAACTGCCCAAACGTCATAAGAACCTCTTCTTCAGAATGTCCCGGACCGAGTTTGAAACCGCGATCAGCGAATTGAAGAGTAAGCTGCCAACACTTTCGCGGAATCAAACGGCAATGGAGATAGCCCGTATCGTCGCCATGGTCGGCGACGGACATACCAGCTTCTTTCCGATGTTCTCGCAGGAATTGAAGTTTCGGTCATTTCCGCTCCGTTTCTACTGGTTCAGGGACGGTATGTATGTGCGCAACACACCGCCCGGATCGGTTGAACTCTTGGGATCGAGACTAACGGGTGTCGGTCGATTTTCGTTGGAACAGGCGATCGAAAAGCTGACACCGTACATTCCGCACGAAAATGTGATGTGGGTCCGCGAATTCGCGCCCTTTTATGTTTCGTGCCCCGAAGTACTGGAAGCTCTGGGACTTAGTCCAACGTCGGAGGAGTCTGAATTTCGGTTCGAGAAAGACGGCAAGACGATGACGGTCAAACTCAAGCCTGCGGGTGTGATGGGTGATCTGTTTCGGCCCGACGGAATGAAAGACTGGATCGACGCCAACCGCACCGCAAGTCAGCCGACGCCGCTTTACCTTCGCGATCCGGCGGTTCCGCTGAGGTTCGAAGACGATCCGAAAACCCGAATTTTCTATGTCCGGATGGATCAGATCGCGGGAATGCAGGGCAAGTCAATGGCGCAATTCTGGACTGAAACCGTTGCAGCGGCAAAATTGAGTTCGGCTGACAAATTTGTCCTCGATCTGAGGGCGAACGGCGGCGGCAACAATGAACTCGTTGCGCCGGTGATCCGCGGTTTGATCCAGCTTGAAAAGTTCGATCGCAAAGGCAATCTGTTCGTACTGATCGGTCGGCGGACATTTTCAGCCGCGCAGAATCTTGTAAACGCAATCGAGATTTATACGAATGCGGTGTTTGTCGGCGAACCGACCGGGAATCGCGTCAATATGTACGGCGACGCTCGCCCGTTCAACCTCCCGAACAGCGGCTTGCGAATTCAGGCCTCGACGCGCTGGCATCAGAACATGAGCGAACTCGATATGCGATCGTGGCGGACGCCGAACGTGGCGGCAGCGATGACCTTCGCGGCATACAAAGACAATCTCGATCCGGCGATCGACGCGGTTCTCAACTACAAACCCGCGCCGTCGGTTCAGGAACTGGTCGGCGCCGACTTCTTTGCCGGCAAGATGGACGTTGTCAAATCCAAGCTGGTCGCGTTCATGAACGATCCGGTCAACGAATACGCCGATCTTGAAGGCGAGATAAACAGCGCCGGTTATTTTTTCCTGAGACAGCGACAGTTTGATCCCGCGATAAGGATGTTCACGCTCAATACCGAGCTTCATCCAAGGTCGGCAAACAGTTTCGACAGTTTGGGCGAAGCCCTTGAAGCCGCCGGGAAGAAGGAAGAAGCGATCAAGGCATACGAGAGTGCTCTGAGAATCGATCCGAACTATCAATCTTCCGTGAGGGCATTGGCCAGGCTCAAAGCAAATTGATCTGGGAGAATGGACTCAGAGCATTTAAGATTCAAGATTCGAGAAGCGTGAATCTTGAACCTTGGATATTCATCGACCGAATCCGAACTAACTGAGTAGAGGGAAAAACGAAACGAGTAGGAGCCGAAACCCAATCAATTTCCCCAGTCCGGAATCCCGAGTGATTCGAAATGGCGAGGATTCGTGCGCATTACAATAATTGATTGGAATTCGCGTCCGTTTGATCCGGTCGTCAACGAGTCGCATCCGCGACGGCACATCCATAGCCGTGGGCGCAAGCCCACGGAAATGAGCGAGAAGTGTGTGGTAGTCGCGTCAGCGACGAACCT
>JBGASE010000191.1:0-7499 GCA_044229875.1 Pyrinomonadaceae bacterium
TCGGCATCGGGCGACACGATCAACGTTGACGGCGATAGCTTCAAGGTTTTTTCGGAAAAGGATCCGTCGCTGATCGATTGGAATTCGGTCGGCGCCGAGATCGTAATCGAATCGACCGGCCGATTTACGAAGGCGGAAGACGCGGCCAAGCATCTTCGCGGTAGCGTCAAAAAGGTCATCATCAGTGCACCGGCGAAGGGTGAGGACGTGACCGTTGTTCTCGGCGTCAATGAGGCGATGTATGACGCCGCAAACCATCACATCATTTCGAACGCGTCGTGCACGACGAACTGCCTGGCGCCGGTGGCGAAGGTGATCCATGAGAAATTCGGCATCAAGAATGCGCTCATGAATACGATCCACAGCTACACGAACGATCAGCAGCTTCTCGATCTTCCGCACAAGGATCTGCGCCGCGCCCGTGCCGCCGGACTTTCGATGATTCCGACTTCGACCGGCGCCGCGAAAGCCGTCGCGCTCGTCATACCGGAGCTGAAAGGCAAGTTCGACGGAATTTCGGTCCGCGTCCCGACGCCGAATGTTTCGCTCGTAGACGTCGTCATGAATGTCGAAAAAGCGACGTCGACCGAGGAAGTCAACGCCGCGCTGAAAGAGGCGGCCAACGGCCCGATGAAGGGAATTCTTGCGTTTTCCGAGGAACCGCTGGTTTCGATCGATTTCCGCGGAAATCCCAATTCGTCGATCGTCGATGCGGAAAATACGAAGGTCATCGGAGATACCTGCATCAAGGTTCTTTCATGGTATGACAACGAATGGGGTTATTCGTGCCGCGTTCGCGATCTCGTCAAATTCATAGCCGCGAAGGGCCTTTAAGGGAAACGGGAAGAAAAACAAGAACTTGGAGGCGGTCGGGATTTGGCGCTTTCAGAATCTATGCTAAATTATTTGCATTCACAATCCCTGAGGAGAAACCGAATGAAAGATTTGCTTAACAAAAATACGCTGAATATCGTCCTGATCGCTCTCGTGCTTGTTGTTTTGGGTTGCCAATGCGGCAAATTGAATGAACTGACAAATCAGGGATCGTCAACGCCGACGAGTTCTTCGCCGTCGTCGTCGCCGTCAACGGATTCAAAAACGGATACGAAGCCTGCCGAAAAGGCCGGGCTGACGCTCGACAAGTACAACCGCATCAAGAACGGAATGTCGTATAAAGAGGTTGTCGATATCATCGGCAGTGAAGGTACCGAAACCCTCTCGTCGGGAGACGGCAAATACAAGGTCGAGTCGTACAAGTGGGAAGGCGGTGATTTTCAGTTCATCTACGTTACGCTGATGGGCGGCAAAGTGAGCTCGAAGACGCAGGCTAACCTGAAATAGTGTTATCGGAAAATCGGGCGGCGTTTGAAATCTCGGGTGTGAATCGCGCAGATTTCAAGCGCCGGCTTTTTGTTTTGCAATGAATAAGAAATCAATCAAGGACATCGATCTCAACGGGCGCAGGGTTTTGATCCGCGTCGATTTCAATGTTCCGATCAAAGACGGGAAGATTACGGACGACACGCGGATCAAAGGGGCGCTGCCGACGATCAGATTCGCTTCGGAACAGGGCGCGAGAGTGATCCTTGCATCGCATCTCGGCCGTCCGATCAAGGATCGCAAAAAGGCGGAAGAAAAAGGCATGCCGTTTGATCCGTCGAAATACAGCCTGCGACCGGTTTTCGAGTATCTTAAAGCTTTGCCGGGATCGGGCGATGACCATGTCAAATTCGCTTCCGACTGCATTGGCGAGGAAGTCACTTCGGCGGTTGACGCATTGCGTCCGTCTCAGGTTTTATTGCTCGAAAACGTCCGGTTTCATGCCGGTGAAGAAAAGAATGATGACGATTTCGCGAGTCAGCTCGGCAACTTGTGCGACGTCTATGTCAACGACGCGTTCGGAACCGCTCACCGGGCGCATGCGTCGACTGCGGGAATCACGAAATTTGTCGATGAAAGCGTCGCCGGATTTCTGATGGAAAAGGAATTGACGTTCCTCGGCAAGGCGCTCCACGATCCGGAAAGGCCGTTCGTCGCCATTCTCGGCGGAGCCAAAGTTTCCGACAAGATTCCGGTCATCAAGTCATTGATCGAACGGCGCGTCGATCGGCTTTTGATCGGCGGCGCGATGGCCTACACGTTTTTCAAGGCAAGGGGATACACGGTCGGGAAGTCCTTGGTTGAGGACGAGATGATGCCGATCGCGCTCGAAATCGAAAAAATGGCCGCGGACGCGGGTGTCAGTCTCATGCTCCCGACCGATCATCAGGTCGTCGACAGTTTCGATCCGCTGAACTCGAGGAAGACGATTCCGATCGATTTTACGAATGCGGGCCTTGTCGGTCTCGATATCGGTGCAGAGACGGTGGCGATATTCGCGGATGCACTAGCCGATGCAAAGACCATCATCTGGAACGGCCCGATGGGGATGTTCGAGGAAAAGCCCTTCGATACCGGAACATTGGCGATCGCAAAGGCCGTCGCCGAAGCGACGGATCACGGGGCGACATCGATCGTCGGCGGCGGTGATTCGGTCGCGGCCGTCAATCAATCCGGGCTGGCGGAACGGATTTCGCACATCTCGACCGGGGGCGGCGCAACGCTCGAATTTCTCGCGGGCGACGAACTTCCGGGAGTCGCCGCATTGTCTGACAAGTAATCGGAGTTAACATGAGAAAGCCTGTAATCGCCGGCAACTGGAAGATGTTCAAGACGCTAGGCAATGCCGTCGAGACCGCGCTTGAACTGAAACCGCTGGTTTCAAATGCAAACCATTGCGAAGTAATCATTGCCCCGGTATTCGTGCATCTGAAAACCGTGGCCGATCGGCTCGAGGGTTCGAACATTCGCGTCGCCGGTCAGGACTGCGCCGGCGTAATCGAAGACTCAGCGAACACCGGTGAAGTCTCGGCTGCAATGCTCCGCGATGTCGGATGCAGCCATGTCATCATCGGTCATTCCGAGCGCCGGCAATTTTACGGTGAGTCAAATGGCAGCGTAAATCTGAAAACGAAGGCGGCGATCGGCAGTGGACTGACGGCGATCGTCTGCGTCGGCGAAACGCTTGCCGAACGCGATGGCGGGGAATTGTTTAACGTTGTCGCAGAACAGGTTCGCGTCGGTTTGGACGGTTTGACAACTTCCGACCTGGAACGTATCATAATCGCTTACGAGCCTGTTTGGGCGATCGGAACCGGTAAAACGGCTTCGCCCGACCAGGCTCAAGAAATGCACGGATTCATACGTCAGACCGTGTCCGAAATCGCCGGAGCCGATACCGCGCAGCGGGTTAGAATTCTTTACGGCGGATCGGTAAAACCCGAAAACATTGCCGAATTGATGGGCATGGATGACATCGACGGTGCACTGGTCGGCGGCGCGAGTTTGAAGGCGGCTGATTTTTCGAGAATAGTCAATTATAGGCTGGATTAAGATTTTGGAATACGTTTTGTACACAATTTTCTTTCTGTCGTGCTTGCTGCTGACGGTCGTCATTTTGCTGCAGCCCGGAAAGACAGATGCCGGCGCTTTGTTCACAAGCAACGTTTCGAGCAATGCGTTCGGTCCGCGCGGGACGGCGACGGTTTTGTCCAAGGTTACGATCATTACCGCGACAGTATTCATGGTCACGGCGCTGCTTTTGGCAATGCCTGCACTTCAGGGCAATGTCTCGGTGTTGTCCAGCAATCCCGAGACGCCTGCTGAAAGCTCGGTTTCACCGGCGGCGGATACGAATGTTTCGAACACGAACTCGGCTCCGGCGGTGGATTCGAATGTTGCGGCCCCGCAGAATGCAAACACCGCGAACAGCGAAACGAACGCGAATACGAACAAGTAAGCGCGGAAATTGAAAACTTACCCTTTTTTCCCAGGCTGAGGTGGCGTAATTGGTAGCCGCGCACGTTTGAGGGGCGTGTGGAGAGATCCGTGCGGGTTCGAGTCCCGCCCTCAGCACCAAGTTATTCAGACATCAGATTTCAGACGTCAGACATCAGATTTCAGACGCCAGATTCCAGACTTCACTCCAGATGCCAGGTTTGGCAGAGTTCAATTTTCAGGTACTTCAATACTTCAAATCTCACCGAACCGTGATCTGATATCAGTTTCCGACGTCTACATTCAGATGTCTGCATTCTTGCGTCTGTATTCTTGCGTCTGAATTCTTGCATTTGCCGTCTGCAGTCTGGCGTACTGGCGTCTGACATCTGACATCTGACGTCTGACGTCTGCCGTCTCCTTCAAAACAATTTGAACTTGATGGTCAGGAATTTCTTCGGATTCTGCCTGAAGTCGTACAGCAATTTCGTGCTTTCGGACGAAAACTGATTGACGTTCGACATCGTCTGATTCATGTTGTTGTAGAGCGTCTCATCGGTCACAAGGCGGCCGATAGTTCCTTTTCCGGCCCGTGCGTCGGCGAGCATCGAATCAAGCTTATCCGCTGTCGAACTGAATTTTCCGAGCGTGCTCTGAACATCGTCGAACAACTTATCATCCTTGAGAAGTTTGCCGGCGGTTCCGCGGCCTTCGCGGAGATTTGTTGAGATCTCCTTGAAATCATCCGCGATCGAATTGATCTTCCCGGCCGATGTTCGCAGATCCGCGATCGCCGCCCGCGTCTCATTGTAAAGTGCTTCATCAGTGACGAATTTTCCAGCAGTGCCTTTACCCTCGCGAATTTCTTTTGAAATCGACTCAAGTTGCGAAACCGTTGCTTTGAGGCTGTTATAGAGTTCGGGATCGCGAACGAATTTTCCGGCGGTTCCCTCGCCGCTGTTGACGCTTTCGAGCGTATTCTGGAGCTTGAGCATTGTCAGCTTCGCTTCGCCGATCGTCGCGTCAAGACTTTGATAAAGCTGGTCGTTGTTTATGATCTGACCAAGCGTGCCCTCGCCCTGGTTGGCCTTGTTGAGAATTTCGTTGGTCGGAGTAGCGAGTCGGTTGATCTGCTGCAGGAGCTCGTTGCCCGTCGCCGTCAGTTGATTGATCGAGATCGCTTCCTTTGATTCGAGAATGTCGTTCTCGCCGACCGGCGTGCCCTTTTGTGAGCCGGGTGAGATGTTGATCATCTTGTCGTTGGCGAGAACCGATGTCGCGACGAGCTGCGCAGTCGAATCGGTCCTGATGCGTTCGGTGATCGGTCGCCCGTAAAGCTCGCGCGATATCGCCATGATCGCCTCGATCTTGAAATCTTCCGGACTTTCCGGAGGCAGAAGAACAACCTGCTCAACTTTCCCGATGTTGACACCTGCGAGTTGAACTTCAGAGCCGGCGCGCAATCCGTCAGCCGCCGCGAACCTTGCTTTGATCCGGAGTTTCTTTTCGAACGGATTGAAGTCGCCCGAAGCGTTCATGATCAGATACGCCATGACCAGCAGACCGAAGAGCACGAAGATGCCAACGCGCAGCTGGCTCAAACCCAAATTCTTCTGATTTCGAGACATATTCTATTTCCCACGGATAAATCGTCTGATGTACGGATCGTCGCAATTGCGGAGTTCCTCATCGGAACCCGAAAAGATGATCTTGCCGTCGCGCAGCATCATGACCTCGGTGTTGATCATGCAGATCTTTTCGCCTTCCTGTTCAAAAATCACGTTGCCGTCGTCGTCAACGGTCGCATACTCCGAACACAGATACTCAAGATTGTTCATTTCGTGCGTCACGAAAATCGACGAGACATCTTCGAGATCACGAAGTTTGATCGCGAGTTCGCAGATCGTCCGCGCAGTTGGCGGATCGAGCCCGGCGGTCGGCTCATCGAACATCACGATCGTCGGATCGCCGACGAGCGCACGTGCGATCCCGACCCGGCGCCGCATTCCGCCCGAAAGCTCGTTCGGCATCTTGTCGATCGCGTCTTCAAGGTCGACGAACCGAAGCATTCGCCGGACTTCCTTCTCGACTGTTTCCTCGTCGATTTTTTTTTCATGCAGCCGGTACGCGACGTTTTCATAGACGGAAAGGGAATCGAAAAGGGCGCCTTCCTGAAAGATCATCCCGACATGCTGACGGACACCCATCATCTCCCGTTCGTCATAATCGGTAATATCTTCGCCGCTGACCAGAATCTGCCCGGAGTCGGGCTTGAGCAATCCAAGTATCAACCGGATGATCGTCGATTTTCCGCCGCCCGATCGCCCGAGGATGATCTTGGTTTCGCCGCGTCGAACCTTAAAGCTGACGCCGTTCAGGATTTTGCGATCATCGAACGACAGGTGAACGTCTCTAAACTCGATCGCCGGAATTATTCGATCCGACCGGTCCATCGGCTGGGCGAAGTCCGTCGGCTCAAATGATTCGGATGCGTCCTTGGGCGAAGCCTGCATAAGCTAAAGTGCGTCAATTATACGGTTTAGATCGCTCGTCGTCGAACGGCCGACCCCAACGGTGCCGCCGCTCGTGCTCAATCCGCGAAAACACGCGATGCTTCCGATTATCAGGCCGAAAAACACAGGTTTGATGATTCCGCCGATGATGTCTTTGGTATCGATCCCGTTTCGAACGGATGTCAAAAATACATTTGAGTCCTGATTGTAGATCGTCGAGGCGACAACGCCGCCGCCGATGATGCCGAACACGTCGGCCGCGACCGTCAGCAGCGGAAGCATCAGAATCAGCGCCACAAGCCGCGGAGCGACGAGTTTTCGGTAAGGATCGGTACCGAGTGCGCGCATCGCGTCGATCTGCTGCGAAACGACCATCGATCCGAGTTCGGCTGAAATCGCCGAACCGATCCGGCCCGAAACCATCAGGGCGCAGAGTACGGGACCGAGTTCGCGAACGAGCGACGTTGCCACGGCACGTCCGGCCTCATTTTGGGCGCTGTAATAGGCAAGTGTCGGAAATGTCTGGAGAACGAGCACACCGCCTGTAAAAAATCCTGTCAGGACAACAATCGGAAGCGATCCGACGCCGATAACGTCCATTTGCTGAATCGTTTCAGGGATATAGCGCGGTTTCGTGAAAAGGGCAATGAGCGACCAGAAACATATCCCGGCGATCTCTTGGAGTTCAAAAAGGAAGTTCTTGATCGGATTCATCGTTCGGATCGGCTGCGACGGTTTTGCTTGTGCAAAGATACACCGAACTGACCTTATCCGACAAACAGAAACCGCCGGCCCGGTGACGGATCGGCGGTCAAAAGCTGTTTAGAGGCGAACGGCTATTCGATCGGACGCTGCGTTCGCCGGTCTCTTATCCGATCGGCCGGTGTTTTTCCGGGCTGACTATTCTGATTCTGCCGGTTCATCAATCGTTCACGCAGCTCGCGAAACTTCTCAAGCTGTTCGGGGGTCAGCACCTTGCGGATCAGGTATTCGGTCAACGTCTTGACCTTTGTGACTTCGGCCTGCGCAAGCTGGACGTCCTTCATTTTGAGTTTGACGTCTTCCTCGGAAACCGACTCAGAGTAAATCGCCGCGTCAAGCTGGCGATTGGCTTCACGAAGTTTTTCCTGCGCGTCACGCATCAGCGGCTGGCGTTCCGCGTTTATCCGG
>JBGASE010000192.1:0-6320 GCA_044229875.1 Pyrinomonadaceae bacterium
GAAGCCAAAAGTCTGGTAAAAATCCCCAAGAAATTGTATAACTAGAACAACTTTTTTTCAGACGTTGAGGCATACCCGATGGACCTATTGACCAACTTCCGCCGAAGCTTGCGCCTGGCGCTTCTTGTTTCGGCATTCGTTCTCTTCACAGTTCAGTTGTTTGCGCAGGAAGACATCGACCGTGCGCCGATCATCATTTCGCACCCCGATTCGACGCGCGCGTTTACGGTTTCGGCCGATTCAGGGCTGTACGATCCGGTGTCGAAGGTTTTTGCGCCCGGCGGAAAAACGCGCTTCGGAATTTTTGTGACGAACGTCGAATTGCTTGAACGCGAAGGCGCCGATGCGTTCCGTGCCGATGTCCAACTGGCAAACGGAAAGCGGTTCGGGCTTCCGGTCGAGGGCTTTGAGCAGCTTCGCGATTCGCCGTGGGTTTATCTGATGACCGTCCGGCTCGACGATCGGATCGGATCCGTCGGCGACGTTCTTTTGCGCGTCGGCTGGCGCGGGATGGCAAGCAACCGCGTCCGGCTATCGATCGGGTTCGAGGGCGGAAAAATGCCCGACGATCCCGGTTCGAAGCCGACGCCGATGCCGGAACGCGAACCTGCCGCCAACGGCGTGACCGAGGATCTTTCGCAATTGCCGTGGAACGGCAATCTTGTCCGCTTCATGAATCAGGCGACGTTCGGCGCGAATTCGGCGGTCGAACTGCGACTCCGCCGGATCGGCATCTCCGCGTGGCTGAACGAGCAGATGGAAGACAAGTTCGACGCCAGCGGCGCCCAGCGGTTTTCGGCGATTCCGTATCCGAACCTCGCGCTGCAGGTGACGAACCCTCCGACAGGATGCACCGGTTTGTGCCTTCGCGACAATTACACGATGTATCCGATTCAGAACTGGTTTTTCCGTGAGGCGATTTACGGTGAGGACCAGCAACTTCGGCGGCGCGTCTCGTGGGCGCTCGGCCAGATCTGGGTCGTCTCGGGCCGCGAAACCGTGCAGCCTTCGCGAATGCTTCCGTACATCAACACGATTGACCGGCACGCGTTCGGAAACTTCCGTGATCTGATGCGCGACATGACGCTCAATCCGGCGATGGGCAATTATCTCGATATGGCGATAAGTACACGCCAGAATCCGAATGAAAACTATGCCCGCGAGATTCTTCAGCTTTTTACGATCGGGCTCTACATGCTCAATGAGGACGGAACCGTCCGCACCGACGCCGGCGGCGCGCCGATCCCGACCTATTCGCAGGACGAAGTCAACGGATTTACAAAGGTCTTCACTGGTTGGACTTTCTGTGATGTCGGTTGCGTGAATTCGCGTCCCGGAATCAAGAATTACATTGATCCGTTGGTACTCAACGAGGCAAACCATGACACGACCGAGAAACACGTGTTGAATTATCCCGGATCGGTCGCGGTGATTCCTGCCGGGCTTCCGGCACAGCAGGATTTCGAGCTCGCGATCGACAACATCTTTTATCATCCGAACGTCGGCCCGTTTGTCGGAAAACTCTTGATCCAGCAATTGGTTACGAGCAATCCGTCGGCGGCCTACGTCCGGCGGGTCGCGGCGGCATTCAACAACAACGGAAGCGGCATCCGCGGCGATATGAAGACCGTCATCCGCGCGATCCTGACCGATCCGGAGGCACGCGGAAACTTCAAAACCCATCCCGATTACGGCCATCTCCGCGAACCGGTCGTGTTTCTGACCGGATTTCTGCGCAACATGAATCCGACCGCGCAACCCGGATCACCAAACGCCTGCAAGAATCAGAGTGACGGCGTTCTCAACGGCGTGACGCAGCTTCTTGATCAGGACGTTTTCAATCCGCCGAGCGTTTTCAATTATTACCCGATGGATTATGTCCTTCAGGGCACGACGCTGACGGCGCCGGAGTTCGGGATATTCTCGACCGGAACCGCGCTCAAACGGCCGAACGCCGTCAACTCGCTGATATTCGGAATCGGAATCCCGCGGGACGGCAATGCGACGTGCGGTACGCGGCTCGATTTGTCGCGCTGGATCGCGCTTGCCGAAAGCGATGCGAGCGGCGCAATTCTCGTCGATACGATGAACCGCGATTTTCTCCACGGCGCGATGTCGGCCGGGATGCGGAATCACGTCATCGGCGCCGTTCAGGCGGTTGCATCGACAGATCATCTTAAGCGCGCGAGGACGGCGCTTTATCTGGTGCTGACGTCACCGCAGTTTCAGGTTCAGAGATAAGCAGGGAATTCGAGATGAAAGAAACGAGACGTGAATTTTTGATGAAGTCGTGCGGTGCGCTGTCGATGACGGCGCTGGCGTCGCAGATGTCGCACTTCGGCGCGGTCAGCGCGTTCGCCCAAAAAAACCGGAAACGCGCGGACGCCCTGGGCGGCAACGACTATAAAGCGCTGGTCTGTGTTTTCTTCGGCGGCGGAAACGACTCAAACAATATGGTGGTTCCGACCCACAACGCAGGATACGCCGAATACGCCGCCGCCCGCAATCAGCAGGGACTGGCGATTCCGCAGGCGAATCTCTTGCCGGTCACGCCGCCTTCGATCGGGCTTGAATTCGGGCTTCATCCGAATCTCACCGATCTTCACGGATTGTGGGGCCAGGGCAAACTCGCCGTCGTTTGCAACGTCGGAACGCTGGTTCAGCCGTTGACGAAGCAGCAATACATTGCCGGCGCACCGCGTCCCGACCAGTTGTTTTCGCATTCAAATCAGGTCGAGCAATTCCGCACTTCCGTCTCAGCATATTCGGCGTCGACCGGGTGGGGCGGACGCCTCGCCGACCGTACGCTTGGGCTCAACACCGGCGGAGCGATCTCTATCGTGACCTCGATGGCCGGCGTTACGGTGTTCAGCAACGGCGAGAACACGCAGCCGCTGATCATGGAGCCGGCGCCGACTCCGCTCAATCGGGTTTTTGCGCTCGACGGTTTCGGCGTTGCGCCTGACGAAACGGCGCGCCGCGTTGCAATGCAGGCGATCCGTGGCGAGGATCTCGACAAGACGCTGGTTGAAAAAGCCGGTTTCCTGACGCAGCAGGCCGTCAACGTCAGTGAACAGCTGAGCACGGATCCGACGCTGACCGTTACGTTTCCGAATACGACGCTCGGCAATCAGCTCCGTCAGGTCGCGAAATTGATGAAATTCCGCGACGCGCTCAACATGTCGCGGCAGATCTTTTACGTGCAGCTTCCGGGATTCGACACCCACAGCAGTCAGTTGACCGGCCAGGGCGCGCTGATGACGCAGGTCAATCAGGCGCTCAAGGCGTTTTATGACGAGACGGTCGCGCAGGGAATCGCGTCGCAGGTGACAACGTTCACCATGTCGGATTTCTCGCGGACGCTCAATCCGGCCGGATCGGGCGCGCTTGTCGGTTCTGACCACGCCTGGGGCGGTCATCATTTCGTCCTCGGCGGCGCAGTTGCCGGCGGAAACTTTTATGGACGTCCGACGGCTAACGGCTCGATCTTCCCGACGCTCGTCAACGACGGCCCGGACGATATCAGCACGCGCGGCCGGTTTGTGCCGACGGTCTCGGTCGAGATGTACGCGGCGACGCTGGCCCGTTGGTTTGGTCTGACTGAAGCGCAGATTCCGCTGGTTTTTCCGTACATCAACAATTTTCCGAGTTCAAATCTCGGGTTCATGGGATAGGACTCGGGAAATTTGCCCGCGAAAGTCGCGAAAGACGCGAATCCGCCTGCGAAAATTCACCGGGTCGGTCGATTAGGTGTAGTCAGCAGTTGGCTTTCGTGTATCTTCACTTGCAGGTCCTGGCATCAAACGAAATCGACAAAATGAGATGAGTCGGGCAAGCTCCGATCGAATATCGTTACCCGGCTCAGTCATCGGAATATCGGTTTGGACAAGTCGTCCGGTTATTTGGCAGAATATGTCCGGTAGCCGGAGACGTTACGATCTGATTTCGGCGCCGATTCTCAATGGAACTTTTCGATTTTGACAAGAAAGAGACCGATCCGGCGCAGCTCAGGCTGGTTGCCGGCGCGCGTGAGCCTCAACGGATTCCGGTACTCGAACGGCAGTTCGTCAATTTCATTTTTTTTCGGGTGAATCCTGAATGGCGCAAACTGGATGACCGAACCAAGATCGCGCTCAAGTCCGAGTTTCAAAACGTCTTCGGATCATATTCGGACAAGTTGCTCGCGTTCAGCTATTCGCTCGTCGGGTTTGATTCGAAGGCCGATCTGATGCTGTGGCGGATCGGCTCGTCGCTCGACATGATCCAGGACATGACGGCGCGGCTGTACCGGACGGGGCTCGGCAGCTATCTGGAAACGGCCGACAATTATCTGTCGGTCACGAAACGGATGATGTTTTTGCCAACCGATTCGCATGAATCGGCCGAGGATCGGTTTCACGTCCGCGCCGGTGAGAAAAAATATCATTTCGTTTATCCGTGCGCGAAAAACAGCGATTGGTACTCGAAGTCGGACGATGAACGCTCGGCGCTGGTCGAAGAGAACTTCATGGTCGGCAAGAAGTTTGACAACATCAAGATCCATCTGACGCATTCGTTCGGATTCAGCGATCAGGAGTTCATCGTCAGTTTCGAAACCGACGAACCAAAGGATTTTCTCGCGCTCGCGGAAGAACTTCGGGAAACTTCGGCAAGCAAACTGACGCTGCGCGGAATGCCGATCTATACCTGCCGCCAGCGCCCGATCGGCGAATGCCTTGATGCGATTGGATGAGTTGCCAGAGGTCAGACGCCAGTTGTCAGACGTCAGCTGTCAGACGTCAGACATTCTTCAGACGTCAGACGTCAGACGTCAGACGTCAGATGTCAGACGTCTGATGGTCGCAGACGGTAGACGGTAAACGGTAGACAGTAGACAGTAGACGGGTCAATCGTCGGATGTGCTCTCTGACATCTGACAAATGAGATCTGACGTCTGAGATCTGACATCTGACATCTGACATCTGACATCTGACATCTGACGGCTGACGGCTGATATCTGACGTCTGATAGCTGACGTCTGACATCTGACTTTATGCGCATTGCCCGTAAATTGATTGTCAGCGGAACGGTGCAGGGCGTCGGGTTCCGTTTTTTTACGCAGCGGGCGGCGGCGCGGCATCAGGTTGTCGGGTATGTCCGGAATCTACCGGACGGACGGGTTGAGGCGTACGTCGAAGGTACGGAACGCGCTGTTGACGGGTTTCGCGGCGATTTCATGACCGGCCCGGTGTATGCCGAGGTTGTCCATATTGAAGAAGAAGTTGTCGATCCGGTTCGGACATATTCGAGCTTTCGGGTCGAAAAATAACGATCGATAGAACATCAAAAATGGAAAAGTTAAGACAATTAATCAGGGAAGTGCCCGATTTTCCGAAGCCGGGCATCAATTTTTACGATATCACGACGCTTCTCAAAGACACCGAAGGGCTGCGTTTGACGATCGATGCGCTTGCCGACCAATTCCGCGGTGAAAAGATCGACACCGTCATCGGCGTCGAATCGCGCGGCTTTATTTTTGCCGCGCCGCTGGCGTATCATCTCAACGCCGGTTTTGTTCCGGTCCGCAAGCCGAAAAAACTGCCGGCCGAAAAGGTCTCCGTCTCGTACGATCTCGAGTATGGCCAGGACACGCTTGAAGTCCACAAGGACGCGGTCGGGGAAGGCCATCGCGTGCTGATCGTAGACGATCTGCTCGCCACCGGCGGCACCGCGCGCGCGGTATGCGATCTGGTCGAAGGGCTCGGCGGTACGATCGTCGGACTCTCGTTCGTGATCGAACTCGACTTCCTCGGCGGCCGCGAAAAATTCGCCGGATACGAGGTCAAGAGCTTGTTGAATTACAACTCCTGATATTTGCGATTTGCAATTTGCGATTTGCAATTGGAATCCTCTAAAATCGCAAATCAATTTGCGATTGGATTCCACTAAAATCGCAAATTGCAAATCGCAAATCGCAAATCCCTACGCTCTCGTAGCTCAGTTTGGATAGAGCGACTGCCTCCTAAGCAGTAGGACGCTGGTTCGAGTCCAGCCGAGGGCACCATTTATTTGCACCATCTCGACCGCCAAGCTCAAATTGGCTGTCGATACCTCACGGGCGAACACCGAATCGATGTTGGCCGACGATCTTGAAGCGATCGAAGGCGACCTGACACGGATCATCGAACTCGAGAACTCAGCCTTCATCGACCGCTACCGGTATCTCGGCGATATCAACCTCACTTTCAGAGGACCCGGTCGATTTTGGACTTTGGATTGCCGCTTTCGTTTGGAGTTCCAGGTTTGGAGTTCCGCCTTCAGGCGGCCCAGCCTCAGCAATC
>JBGASE010000026.1:0-28180 GCA_044229875.1 Pyrinomonadaceae bacterium
AAGAAGTCGTTCGCCGAGAAAGCAGTCGGGCGATAGAAGTAATAAGCCGCACCGCTGAAACTGTTGGTGCCGCGACGCGTGATCAGCGAAATCTGTGCTCCGGAAGAACGTCCCTGATTCGCGTTTGCGTTGGTCGTCGTGATTCTGAATTCTTCGACAGATTCCACGGTCGAACGGAGAACCGTATCCTGGCTAGTTTGGAACTGCCCAGTTCGGCCACCGGTCTGCTGATCGTTGATGTCGATACCGTCAAGCAAAACGTTCGCCTGGTCGCTTCGTCCGCCGGCAACGTAACCTTCACGGGTAACCGCCGGCTGCAGGGTCAGAAGATCGGCAACGCGACGAAGATCCGTCGGCAGTTCCGTGATCTGCTGCGGCACGAAGTTGTTTCCGATACTCGCATCCTGCGTGTTGACGACCGATTCAATCGTGTTCGACGTAACGTCGACCACGACATTGACGTCGCCCGGTTCGAGCGCAAGTGTCAACGTGATCGGGCTATCAACCAAAGCCTGAACATTCGAATTGACAAGCTTCTTGAAATTGCCGGCTTCGACCTCGACTTTGTAAGTCGACGGGGGAATACCCGGAAAATTGAAACGACCGTCGTCAGTCGTCGTTGAAGTTCGCGAGAAGCCGGTCGCCGAGCTTGTGAGCTTGACCGTAGCGCCCGGAACTGCCGCGCCGTTTTGGTCGGTGACGATTCCGCTGACGCCGGTTGTTCCCGACTGAGCATAGATGCCGACTGCCATCATGGCCGTCAACACAAACGCGCAAGTTGTCGAGAACGACCACTTAACTAATTTGCTCCTAATCATAGTGCCTCCTTGGATTTTTCTAATATGGACAATGGCTGATATGAATTTGACACCGACATGCGAACGCATTTTGCGTTCCACGCCGACGCAAGCCGTCAAAAGTCAATAAAACGACTATGAAACTGCAACGTTTAGTGATCGGAAACCCGGAAAAATTTGAAACTTTGTATCTAATCCAAATTTTTGGGCAAGACAGCGCGAGAATTATACTTCCAAATCAATAGTTAAGCCAGTAATAAATTGACTTTACGGCAGTTACTGCCATGCCGGCGGCAGAGCTGATGGTTGGTGAAACCGGATTCGCGCAATCGCCGACTGCGTAAAGGCCGCGGACCGAGGTCCGGCCTGCGGAGTCGACAACGATGTAGCCGGCGTGATCAGTTTCGACGGCATCACGAACCAACTCGGTTACCGGCTCGACGCCGATACGGATAAGTACGACATCAGCACTGATCTCCGTTACTTCATTTCCGTCTGCGGATCGGACGCGAACGCCCCGTACCCTGTCATCGTCGCCCACAAATGATTCGACTGTCGCGGACATTATTTTTGAAACATTGCTTAGTCGTTCGGCGGCGTCGATAAACCCGGTTCGCGCGGAGAATTCGGATCGCCTGTGAATCAATGTCACCGCCAACGCCCGGCGACCGAGAATAAGCGCATTTTCAAGCGCCGCGTCGCCGCCGCCTATGATCACGACCCGCTTGCCGGTGACATCGTGTTCGTGCCTTTTCCCGGATTCGATGATCCCTTTGCCGCGAAATTCCGCCTCGCCCGGAACTCCGAGCGTGCGTCGCCTGACTCCCGTTGCAACGATTATTGAACGCGCCGAGATCGGATCATTATCCCCGAAACCGACCGACAAAGTTGCGGGATCGATCGATTTCACGTCAACGCCGAGCATTTGCTTGAAAGTTCGCCGACTCAACTGATCGATCAGTCGGTCGCGAAACTCGGTACCGTTTGAGACGCGGATTCCGGGATAATTGTCGATCGGGTTATGGATCGATAAAAGTTGTCCTCCGTGCTCGTTCCGGCGATCGATGAGCGCGGCGCTGAGCCCCAACTCGTCTGCCCACATCGCAGCCGTGATCCCCGCCGGCCCGCTGCCGATGATGACGATGTCGAAGTCAGACTGTTTGGAGCTGCTCATCAAAGAACATTCTTCAACAATGAACCGTGTCCCGCAAGGCGACCTTAGACAATATGTTCAAGGTCGCGTACGAGATCGAGATAAAATGATTTGACGGTCATCTCGAAGGCCCTTCTTTGATTAGCGTAACTGCCGCCAAACAGCGGACTTACTGCCTCTTCCCAGTCCCACCAACCGACTTGGTTGAGGTGGTCCGCCGGAATCGGAAAAGGAAGCTGAGCAATCGTTTTCGTCGTTCCGTCGGCCGCGACGAGAGCCGGTTTCCACCGTTGCGAACGAACCGAAACCAAGCCATCGTTCGCGCCATCGGTGCGGTCTATCGCAAACCACGACGCAAGCAGCGGAAGAAAGACATCGCCGGCATGTTGGGAACTGGAATATGTGCGATAGACGACCGGGTTACGTGCCTCCGCATCCTCGTGTCGCTCATTGAAGTCCGCGCACCGCCCGGTCGTCAGATCCGAAAAGCCGTTAAGATCGAGACTGATTGCATTTTGAAGGATGGCGATCATTGTCCGGCCGCCTCCTGAAAGAACCTGATCGGCGAGAACCGTTCCGAGATGAGGCGTTCCGATCGTCGAAAGGCTGGCAACGCGATCCGCCATTCCGAGTTCCGCGATCATCCTCCGGGCGTCGAGACCGCCCATGCTGTGGCCGATAATGTGAACTTTCGGCGCGCCGGTATCGCGGAGAGTCCTTTCGACCTCGACTTTCAGTTGTTCTGATCGCAGAACCAGCGAACCGGCAAAATCGACATTCGTGTTGAAAACCTCCGGATAGCCGTTCGCGTTCAGAAACTTACGGACGTTTCTGAAGTATTGGAACTCGTCGTCAACGGCGTTCGGCGGCAAACCGATCTCGACCGCAAGCTTTTCACGAAGCAAGTCAAAACGCGCGATTCCATGCGCAAGAATAATCGGATACATACTATCTCCTGTCGTTGCGGAGCAACCCAATTACGTAACGCCGAATCTTCCGAAAAACTCACTCAGAACGGCATCGCGAATCCCCGCAGAATACCACTCTTTGTCAATACGCCGGTGGCATTTTTTGTCACCTCGCCTCTTTATTCACATTCCAAATGGATTTCCAGAAAAATAATGAATCGATAAATGCAACAGATGTTGGAACTTACGGGCCAGATGTCGATCCTGGATCGTCTGGCACTGATTTTGCTCTTGGAGGGGAATTGTAACTGCGCGTTGACGCGCCGTTGTCCCAGCATTCACTTCAGCCTAGCGCTTTCACATCAAACATTATGAGACTTGAATTCGAATCGAACGCGTCCGCGTTGTCCCTCGCTGAAAATGAAACCGTCAGCGAATCTTCGGTATCAGAAGGCGAACAGCTTCTCCGCTCCGGCGTCAAAGCCGCGCAGGAAGGCCGCCGTTCGGAAGCAAAAGCACTTTTGCTCCGCGTTACCGAACTCGAACCGCAAAACGAGAATGCCTGGCTTTGGCTGGCATCCATCAGCGAGTATCCCGAAGAGTTGCTTGTATTCCTGAATAACGTGCTTCGTGTCAATCCGGAAAATGAACGTGCGATCGAATGGAAAAAGGCGACCAAGTCGCTGCTGGCAAAAACACTTGTCCAGCGCGGTGTGGATGCCTCAAAGGAACAGCGCAACCAATTTGCACGTCAGTGCTTTGAACAGGCCGTTGAACATGACCCGGAGAGCGAAGTTGCATGGCTTTGGCTTGCCTCCGTTGTCGAGTCTGAGGTCGAAAAAACGGAGATGTTCGAAAAGGTCCTCGCGATCAATCCTGATAATGAGACCGCTGCCGCGGCGATAGGTTCTTTCCGAAAGAGCCGCACCGCGGACCTTCTTGAAACAGCGGTTTGCGAGGCTGTCGAAGGCAATCATCCGGCGGCGCAGCAGATTCTGGCGATCGTGCTCGAAGAAGATGACAGTCTCGAACACGCTTGGGTTCTGAAGGCGCATTTGGCAAATTCGTTCGAGGAACGCGCCGAATGTCTGCTCAAACTGAGATCGTTGAACACAGAGAACGAAATGGCGCGGGTTTGTCTCGCATCATGGCGGGAATTGGTCGAAAAAACGGCTCCGGCACGTTCGATCCCGGTTGTCCCATCGGTTTCGGACACAATGGACTTTGAAGCCACGCCGTCCGAATCCGTCGAAACCGACAACGAGCAAATTTTCGCCGAAACCGACGATGAAGCTGCCGAGGTGCCGGTGATGGTTTCCAGTCATCCGGTTGCTGAGTCGATGGAATATGCAGCGCCCGAAATGCCGACTCAAGAGTTCGTCTCGTTGGCCGATTTCGCCGACTTGCAGGAATCATCGGAGGTCAAATCAGAATCGTCGAGCGAATTTGAAGCGTCGGCGGTCAGTTTCGAAGGCGAAGCCGATCTGGCTCAGGAAATCGCCGAAGAAGAATCAGAAATGAGCGCCGCTTTCGACGATCTTCACCGGACAGTGACACCGGATCGAGACACGGATGTCGAATTCGCGCTGAAATCGGAACCGTCGTTCGAACCATTTGAAACGATTGAAGAGACCGAATCGCCCGATCAAGGCGAGTGGCGCAATACTTCGCCCGATGTATTTGTCGGATACGTCCCCGTGGAATCGGAGAAGGACGGGCCGATGATCAGCGAACATGTTGCCGAACAACCGGGTCACTATGCCGAATTCCTCGTGTCCGATGCCCCGGAGGGCGAATCCTGCTCGCCGATCGAAGAACAAAAGGCTGAGTCCTTCGAGGCGTCGGAGCCCCAAGAATCGTGGGCCTCTTCCGCGCCGGCGAACTTCAGCGAACCGTCATTCGACCCAAGTTCCGAAGAATTTTCCGAGCCGTTAGCTGCCGAGGTTCCGATGGCGGAAACGAACTACTTCGATCCTGGATTCCATCAAGTTGCGGAATCGATGCCGGTTGCGGCCGACAACGGGACCGAAGTTTCACCGGTCGCCGAACCTGAACCGCAAGCGGTCGTCGACGCCCCGAAAGCCGATCTCGCGTTCTGCCCTTTCTGCAATACCGAAAACGAGAGGCAATCCTACTCATGCGCCGCATGTCATGCGATTCTCGGACTCACGGATCTTGAGACGGTTTTCAATCACAACAGCATTAACAAAGAAATCATCCAGAAGGCCGTCGACAGCTTTGAGCGTGAGCACGAAAGCTACGGTCTCAACCCTGACCAGCTTGCAAATCTCGGTCTTGGACATATCAATCTGAAGAATTACCGGCAAGGATATTTATTTCTTCAGGAAGCGGTTCATGCCAACCCGAGCAACGTTGTGCTCGACGCGCAGTTGAATGCGTTTGCGATTCGACTTGAGGAGTTTGAGAGACTGCAGACGGTTCATGATGCGATGTCGAAGAATCGAAAGATCCTGGTCGTCGATGACAGTCCGACCGTTCGCAAACTGATCTCGAGCAAGCTTGAGAAGAGCGGTCATGAAGTTGTCTGTGCCGTCGACGGACTCGACGCGCTGGAAAAACTCAACGGACTTCGCCCGGATCTCATCCTGCTCGACATCACTATGCCGAGAATGGACGGCTATCAGGTCTGCAAGCTGATCCGAAACAACACGGACATGAAGGATGTGCCGGTCGTGATGATTTCAGGCAAAGACGGATTTTTCGATAAAGTTCGCGGTCGTATGGCCGGAACCACCGATTACATTACGAAGCCTTTCGGTCCGGAAACGCTGATGAAGACGGTTGAGAACTACCTTAGCTAACCATGGAAAACGCAGTCTCAATCGATACCGACGATTTCGATCTGTCGGAAGTCCTCGAGATTCCGGAGCCGGCTAAACCGCCTCAGCCGACTGACAAGTTTGTGATCTTTCAGGCAGGCGAGGAGTATTTTGCCGTACCTGCGATCGCGGTTAAGGAAGTCTCGCATCCGATGCCGGTCACACCGCTGCCTAATTCGCCCGTTTGGCTTCATGGTCTTTCCAACCTTCGGGGCGAAATCATCGCGATTCTAAACTTTTCGCATCGATCGACTTCGGCCCGTATTTCACCCAAATCAAAAGTCGTCGTTTTCAGATCCGCCGATTTCGATATCCCGGTCGGCTTTCTCGCTGACAGGATTGCGGAAATCGTTCCTATTGCGCCCGATTCAGCACACCCCGCGGACGAGCCCGGAATTTTGGGAAAAGCCATGGTGAACGGCGTCGCCGTCAATATTGTCGACACCGAACGATGGTTCTCGTCGATTGCCAATAACTGACTTTTCAGCGCTTTGACCGCATCGAAGCGCTTTTTTCAACTGCGGAGAATCTATGGCAAGCTACAACGCCAATACACTCGTAAATTCGCTAAAAGGCAAGATTTGGTTGGCGACGAGCGCAATGGCCTTTCTCACCTGTACGTTCGGACTGATTTCGTATCTCATCGTGTCGTTTGTGATTGACGACACGTTTTACGCAGTCTTTGTTCCCGTGCTTCTTTTGGCGTTCGTGATCATGGTTTTCGGATGGTGGCTTTCGAACGAGTTGGTGACACCGATCGAGAAGGTAGCGATGCTTGCCCGGAGTCTCGAACGGAGCTCGACGACATCGCTTCCGAAGACGACCGGTTCGGTCGAAACAGACGATCTGCTTCAAACGCTTCACCGCAATAGCCGTCAGATGAACAACCTTGTGAGTTTGATGGATGAAGTCGCAAACGGCCACACCGATGTTGCACTGACGCCGCTCCAGGGCAGCGACCGGCTGATCGGCTCGTTTCAGAAACTTCTGGCGAAAGTCTCAGAGTCGATCGACGCGAAGCAACAGCTAGAACAACTAAAGTTTGCCGTTGAACACATTAATTCTGAGATCACGCCGATCCGCAAGGGCAATCTGAATGTCGTGCTGACGGCCGACTTCAAAGAGACCAGAGAGATTTCCGAAACTCTTCGCTTTCTCATCAACAATCTGACCGAAATCGTTTCGCAGATCCGATCCGACGCCGAAACTTCGCGCTCAAACGCCCATGAAATCCGGCAAACGCTTCAAGGCCTGATTCACCGGAAAGAGGCGCGCGTATCCGATCTGACGGCCGCGGCGACGGAGTTTCGCGATATTCCCGCAGGTATCGAAAAGATCGCTGACGACCTTTCGAAAGCGGTTGAAGTCGGACTTGTTTCGATTGAAGCGGCGCAGCGCGGCTCGCGTTTTGCGGGTGAAAACAGAGACGGATTGGGATCGATCCGCAGACAGGTTCAAGAGGCGGTCAGCCGCATCAGTCGTCTCAGCGAGCGTTCGCAGGAGATCACGAAAATCGCCAAAACCGTTGAGGACCTTGCGCATCGGACGAACATGATAGCGCTCAACGCTTCGATCCAAGCCGGCGACGCGGGCGAGAAGGCGATCGGTTTTTCGGCAGTAACCGACGAAATTCAGAGACTTGCGGCACGCGCCGACAATACGAACAAACAGATTTCATCGCTCAACAAATCGATCTCGGTTGAGATCGGTGAAGTGGAACGATCACTTGTCGCGACGACGAACGAAATGTCCGACCTCTCAAAACTCGTTCTTGAGACCGGAAATTCGATCGGCGAAGTTGAAAAATATCTGGCGCAGTTTGTCGGTCTTCAAAAGCAGATCACTGCGAACACTCGGGAACAAAGCATGCGCAGCGAGCGGGCGTACAATGTCTACCAAAATGCCGCTGGCGATGACGAGCGGGTAATCAACGATCTCAAGCATACTGAACAGTCGGTCGCATCGTTCTCGGGTGCACTCAAGAACATTGAGAACGCCGCCGCGATCTTCAAACTGACCGACGATGGCGAAGGTTCGTCGGATGGATCGCTGCTCGCGCAATACTTACAAGATCATATTCCCGAAACGGATCCGGAACCGGTCGAAGCTTACTAACGACAATGATAAATCAGTCAAACATCCTCTGGAACGTCATCATCCGCTTTGTGTCCTTCTTTGCGGTGCTGTTTCTGTTGCTCGGCGGCGGGCTCGTCGTCGCGTCTCATTACGGATTCACTCAGAACAAACTGGCCGGTGTCATGACCACCGCGTTTGCCGTCGTGCTCGCGGTTTTTTCACTGCTCGCTCTCAATTTCTCGAATCTCAAACTTAACCGGCAGATCCGCGACGCATCCGAAATTGCTCATCAGATCTCAAACGGAGAACTCTACGAGGAACTTCCTGAGAATCACTCGGAACTCTTCGACGCACTGAAGGGAGTTTCAGACTATCTTCACGAAAAGCATCTGATCACCGACCGCATCGCGCACGGTGATCTCTCGGTCGATGTCGCGCCGCGCTCGGATACCGATTCGCTCGGGACATCGTTCCGGGCGATGGTTGAAAAACTGCGGGTCTCCGTCCAAACGCAGGAAGAACGCGACATGCTTGAGCGCTCGATTCGCAAACTTCTCGACGAAGTTTCCGACGTCGCCGACGGAGATCTGACCGTCCAGGCCGAAGTGTCGTCCGAGATGACGGGCGCCATCGCGCAAGCTTTCAATCTGATGACGAAAAATCTGCGTTCGCTGATCAAGCAGGTCAAGGACGTCACGTTTCAAATCTCGACATCGGCCAACGCGATCAACGACACGACGGAACAACTGGCTCGCGGAAGTGAAGCGCAGGCATCGCAGATCTCGCTGACGACGACCGCAATTTCTCAAATGGCGCTGCGGATCCAGGAAGTTTCGGAAAATGCGACATTGTCGGCTCAGGTCGCATCGGACTCTCTCGGAAATGCCCGTTACGGAACCAAGGCGGTTCAGGACAACATCAACGCGATGAATTCGATCCGAAAACAGGTTCAGGAAACGGCGAAACGAATCAAGAAACTCGGGGAACGATCACAGGAAATCTCGCACATCGTCGCGCTCATCAACGACCTTTCGGATCGCACCAGTCTGCTGGCTTTGAATGCGAGTCTTCAGGCCGCAGCCGCCGGTGAGGCCGGGGAAGGATTCGCGACGGTTGCGGAAGAAGTCGAGAGACTGGCCGAGCGCTCTAATCTGCTGACGCATCAGATCAGCGCGCTGACGCAAACGATCCAGAGCGAAACAAAGGACGTCGTTGCATCAATGGAAGAGACGATTCATGAAGTCGTCATCGGTTCGACGCTGGCCGACAAAGCCGGACAGACTCTGATCGAAATCGAGCAGGTTTCGACCCGTCTTGCCGGATTGATCAACTCGATTTCGGAATCGGCGCGTCAACAGGCTGACAGTTCAGACGACATTTCAAAAGCGATGGGAAACATCTCGAAAGTCACCGAATTGGTTCAGCTTGGCTCGCAGCGCGCCGCAGAGTCGGTAAAGCTGCTTGTTGAGCTTTCAGACGAGCTTCGGGCTTCGGTCGTCCCCTTCAAGTTGCCGGAAGACCGCCGACCGACACAGCCGCGCGCCTCGATTCCTGATCCGGGAGCATTTCTGAACTAGCTACGGAAATTCCCCGTCGGCCCGAAATCCGAACGCAACCTTTTCGATCCCACGTGTGAATCATATGGCCTCAAGTCACCTAAAAGCGTTTATTGAAGAAGCAGAGAGCCTTCTGCCGATGATTCGCAATCTGATCCTGGTCTGCGGCCATGAGCGGAACAACGCAAGCGAGTTGGAAACCGCGTTGCGCTACACACAGGCGATCAAAGATGCGGCGACGATGACCGGCTTCGGCGAAATCAGCAAATTCAGCGAGAAACTGGAGTTCGAAATTACCGAGGTTACATCGGGCCGGTCGCCGATCAATGATGCGCAGCTCCGGACCATGCTCGACCGGCTCGCGCAGGTTGAAGCGCTGACTGCCAAAGTTCAGCTCTCTGACGACGAGTTTTCAATAAATCTTGACGGTTTCGTCGATGAATCCTTTGAAAATCTGACGCATCCGACCGGTCGGGAGGTGGTCGTCGAAATTCCCGCGCACGACCGCGAGACCGAGGCGGAAGAGCCGGATGAATTTGAGGGGTTCGAAATCGACGAGGAAATGCTTGAGGTTTTTGCGATGGAGGCGGAGGACCTCTTGCGGAACATCCAGACCAACCTCGAAGTGCTCGAAGCAAAGCCCAACGATCGCGAATCATTGCTTGAGATCAGACGTAATGCCCATACGCTCAAGGGCTCTGCAGGCATCGTCGGGCTAAAACCGTTGTCGGCGCTCGCTCATCGGGTAGAAGATCTGCTGGACTATATTTCGGAACACGAGATCGAAGGAAATCGCAAGATCGTCGAATTGCTGCTCAAGTCGACCGATTGTCTGAGCGCACTCGCCGCGGGCGACAATTCCGAACAGATACAATGCCGCGTAACCCAACTCTACAAGACGTTCGAGGAAGAAGTCAGCTCGCTGAAGATCGAGGAAGAATGGGAAGAATCGCTGACGACAGTCGCGGCCGAACCCGTTCCGGTCTTTCCGCCTCCCGTCGCGGTTGCGGAATCGGCAGACCCGGCAGTCGCACAGGAAACAACTTCGAAATCGGTCATTCGCGTTTCGCTCGACCGGCTTGATGAGCTTGTCAGGCTGGTCGGAGATCTGGTGCTGAGTCGTTCCGTATTCGAACAGCGTCTGGCCGAGCTGGAACGACAATCTGCCGAACTCAGGCACAGCACCGAACGGTTGAAAAAATCGACCGGAAAGCTCGAAACCGACTTCGAAGCGTCAATGCTCGGCGGAAACGGATTCGGTTTCTCCCAGGTGCTGAACGTCTCACGACAATCGCAACAGTTTGATTCGCTTGAGTTTGATCGATACACCGAATTCCATCAGACAACGCGCGAACTACTTGAAACTACGGGCGATGCATCATCGATCAACTCCGAACTCGACAACCTGCGCGGCAATCTGGAATTGCTGTTTGCAGGACAGAGCCGGTTGATCGATGAACTTCAGGATCGATTGCTGCGATTGCGGATGGTTCGGTTCGATTCGCTCGCAGCCCGACTGCACCGAACCGTTCGTCTCACCTGCGAGCATGAAAACAAGGACGCAGTACTGACAATCGAGGGCGATAAAACCGAGATCGACACGCAAATTCTCGACGCGTTGGTTGAACCGTTGCTGCATATATTGCGAAACGCGGTTGCTCATGGCATCGAATCTCCCGACACCCGGCGCATGCTTGGAAAGCCCGAACGCGGCCGGATCGCATTGAAAATCCACAGCGAGGGAACCCACGTCATCCTGACTGTCAAAGACGACGGTCGCGGAATCTCGGCTTCGGCAATAAAGGAAAAGGCGGTTCTCAGTGGGGCGGTTTCACCAGCCGACGCCGAACGGATGTCGGAAAAGGAAGCGTTCACGCTTTGCTTTCTGCCCGGTATCACGACCGCCGACTCGATCAGTCAGATAGCCGGCCGGGGCGTCGGAATGAACATTATCCGTGAAAGCGTTGTACGCCGCCAAGGTACGATACGGATTGATTCCGAACTCCAGAAAGGAACCGAAATCACGATCCGGTTGCCGATGGCGTTGGCCGTGACGCGCGGTCTGATTGTCAAAGTTGGGGGTCAGTCATTTGCGTTGCCGCTGAAGTTGGTAAAGAAACTCGGCGATATCACGTATGACGAGCTTCAGTACTCGCTCGTTCAAAACCGGTCCGCGATCGACGGCGTTGAATACCGCTCGACCGTTCTAAATTCACTGCTCGGTGCGCCGCTCGGCGGAAGGCGGTCCGAGAGTATTCCGGTATTGCTGGTCGATACGCTCGAATCTACGTCGGCGCTGATCGTTGATGAAGTTGTCAGAGCCGAAGAGATCGTTATCAAACCGCTCGGACGACCGCTCCAGAATTTCCCGCACCTGCTCGGCGTGTCGATCCTCGGTGACGGAAATGTCGTTCCGGTGCTCGATTTGATTTACCTCTTAAAGCATCAGGTTCAGGCTCCGACTCCGCAAGTTCTGGTTGATTCGGAATCGGATACGGTTCCAGAGGTTCCGCCGCCGGCCGTGCCAAAGCTGTTACGGATTATGATTGTCGATGATAGCCCAAGCGTTCGTCACATCATGACGAAGCTGATCCGGAACGCCGGATGGGAAGCGATTGTCGCGAAAGACGGGTTGGAAGCGCTCGAACTGATGCAGAACGGAGAACTTCCGAGCGTTGTTCTGACAGATGTCGAAATGCCGCGCATGAATGGTTACGAACTGCTAGCATCGATCAAAGGAAGTGACCCGCTGAAATCGGTACCGGTCGTAATGATCACCTCGCGGGCAAGCTCGAAACATGAACAAAAGGCGATTGAACTCGGTGTGTCGGCGTATCTGACAAAACCGTTCGATGATTCGTTCCTGATCGAAGAGATACGCAACTTGGCGGAACAGAACGCGGTTCTCGCCTGAGCGGATATTTTCTCTCCGGCATCACCGTTTCGGCGGCTTGCTCGGACGGATTTCGATCTTGCTCGGCAAGGCTCGCGGATTCATCGCCAACAGGTTCATGACGACATCCGCGATGTCTTCAGGCTGAAGCTGCCAGGAGTTTTCCTTTGAGGTAGAATCCCCGCCGAAATAGGTGTTTACCGATCCCGGACAAATGTAACTGACCTTGATGTCGTCTTGCCGGACTTCCTGCATCAACGCTTCAGAAAAGCCGTTGAGTCCGAATTTCGATGCGTTGTAGGCAGCCATTCGCGGATGTGCGTTCTGACCTGCAAGCGATGAAATATTGATGATGTAACCGCCGCCCCGTTCCCGAAGCATCGGAATCGCATGGTGGCAGGCGTAAAAGACACCAAAAAGATTGGTTTCGAGCGTTTGCCGGAATTCTTCACCCGAAAGTTCCTCAACTGTTTTCCCGAATACGCCGACACCGGCATTGTTAATCAGAATGTCGATCCCGCCGAAGACCCGTTTCGCCTCTGCAAGCATCATTTCGACCTGAGTTTCACTTCTCACATCGCAGATCTCGCCCTCGACCGTACCGGATGACGAAAGGCTTTCGATCGCGCGTTTCAATTCGTGTTTGTTGCGGGCACAGATAAAGACCTTTGCTCCCGACTCCAGCAATCTTTCGGCGATTGCATATCCGATTCCCTTTGATCCGCCGGTGATGACAACTACTTTGCTCATTTCTTTTTCGGGAACTTCAACCGCGGTGATTCCCTCCGTTCAAGTTCTTTCCAGACAATCGTAACCGCTCCTTCCGGATCCTTCCGAACAACGCGAAACGCGATCGTGATATCGATCCGTTTGTCGCCTTCAAGCAAGTCGAATTTCCAGCCTCTGAAACTGCGGAAAACGTTGCCGCGGTATGCAACGACGCGTATCGCATAAGTGGAGTTTTCAACAACCCGTACGGCCTTGCGATACTCGTGATCGCCCGATTTAATGCCGTTCACAAACTGGATGTACTGCGTCTTGGCGTCCGGCGCGACCGGTTCCGGCTCGAAACTCCGCAGGTAGCCGATCCCGGCGGTGTCGAGAGAAACGCGTTCAATCGAAATATTTCCGAGGCTAGTGATAATACCCTGCGAAAGTATTCCGTCGCTGATCAGATGACCGCTCTTCAGACGGATATCCGAGAGCGCTTCAAGCGTATGCTCGCGTTCACGAAACGAGAAGAACGAACTTTCAGGGACCGCGTTCCGGCAAACCTCATCTGCTTTGAGGACGTTCATATTGTCGTAACAGCCGATGTCGGGCAATAGCCGCATCATCCCGGTTCGCGGTTGCGACAGCAACTGCTGGTACTGCGACAATTCCTGCGGATTCGGTTGAAGAAGCTTCTTTTGCTCTCTTGTCGGTTTGGTGCGGAGCGGCCAGACTCCGGTTCTCCGGATCGAGGTCATGCTCGGTCGCGTCGGCTGCGCCAAGACCGTTGCGGTAAAAACTACTACGACAAACGATAAAAGAATCAGGATCCTCATACTTCACCTTTTCACATAGTTAGCCTATCGATTTGATTATCGGAGTTGCCGTCGCGACTCGGCTTCAGGAATCGGCGAGCCAAACGCAAAACGGACCCGCATTACCGTCGAATCCTTCGCCGATAAACGCGAGTCTGCCATTACGTAACTCCTTGATTGGTTTAAAGTTTTGCTTTCAAGACCTGATTGACGATCTTTGGATTCGCCTTGCCTTGCGACGCCTTCATCACCTGACCGACGAAGAAACCGAAGAGCTTCTCATTTCCGCCCCGAAAAGCATTTACCTGATTTTGATTATTTTCGATGATCTCGTCAACAATTTTTTCAATCGCCGCCGAGTCCGAAATCTGCTCGAATCCCTTCTCGTTGATAACCTCGGCGACCGTCTTTCCAGTACCGAACGCTTCGACCAACACCTCTTTCGCCTGATTGTTGTTGATCGCACCCGAATCGAGCGTTTTGATCAGCGCGGCGAATTCCGGCGCCGTCAGCAATGATTCGTCCGCGGACTTGCCTGAGTTGTTCAATTCGCGAAGGAACTCTGACAACACAAAATTCGCCGTCGTTCGCGGGTTGCCGGAGACGGTCGCGGCCTCTTCATAAAATGCCGCGAGCGCTTTGTCGCCGATCAACTGCGAAGCGTCTTCAAACGAAAGTCCGAATTCCGTCATGAATCGATCCCGCATCTCATCCGGGAGTTCCGGCATTGAGGCTTTTACCGATTCGATGAACGCGTTTGACACGACCAGCGGCTGAAGATCCGGCTCAGAAAAATATCGATAATCATGTGCGTCTTCCTTCGAACGCATGACTCTGGTTCGGTTGTTCTTTTCATCCCACAGACGCGTTTCCTGACTTACGCCTTCGCCGGATTCATGTGCTTCGATCTGGCGCTCGATCTCGTATTCGATCGCCTTCTGCATGAAGCGTACGGAGTTGAGGTTCTTGAGTTCAACCTTGTTGCGGAACTTCGATTCGCCGACCTTGCGGACCGAAACGTTCGCCTCGCACCGGAGATTTCCTTTCTCCATATCGGCATCGCTGGCGCCGACCCACTGCAGGACGCGGCGGACGTGATTGACATAATCGTACGCCTGCCACGAACTGCGGAAATCCGGCGCGGTGACGATCTCACCGAGCGGCGTGCCGGCACGATTGAGATCGATGTACGAATATTTGTCGACCTCGGGCAAACCCTCATGAACGTTTTTGCCGGCGTCTTCCTCAAGATGCATTCGTTCGATCCGGATCTTCATCGGATGCCAGTTATGCGCGCGGCCTGATTCGTCGCGGTCGGACGTCATGATCGTCAGCGTTCCGTCCGACGAAAACGGCCGGTCATACTGTGAGATCTGATAGCCCTTCGGGAGATCGGGGTAGAAGTAATTCTTCCTTGAAAACACCGAAGTTTCGTTGATGTTGAGCCCAAGCGCGAGCGCCGCCTTGGCACCGAATTCAACGACCTTCTCGTTCAACACCGGCAATGCGCCCGGCAGCCCGAGACACACCGGACACGTATTCGAATTCGGCTCTTCGCCAAAACTCGTCGCACAGCCGCAAAAGATCTTCGTCTCAGTCGCGAGCTGAGTGTGGATCTCCATCCCGATAATCGCTTCCCATCCTTCTTTCATAATATGAGTCAATGATAAGGCACTTTCGCAGAGCCAGTAAACCGCGCGATTTTGGATTTGGTAATTGATCCATCGCAAATGGCTTTGCGCCCTTGCGCCTTCGCGGGAGCACCAGTCCGATATCTCCGCGAAGACGCTTGAGGCGCGAAGTCAGGATCAAGAGTCATCCCGATTTTTCCTGAAGAGTTCGTTGATCTTTTGAACTCTCGATCTCACGGTCCCAAATCATCATCGCCGTGCTATTCTCAAAGTCACATGTTCAAGGAGTTTTCCGGGCCAAGGCGGGTGGTGATTACAGGATTCGGGTGCGTCACGCCGATCGGGATCGGGCGTGAGAAGTATTGGGACGGACTTCGGTCCGGAGAGAGCGGGATCCGCCGTATCGACGGGTTCGACGTTTCCGATTCAGCGGTGAAGATCGCGGCGGAAATCGTCGACTTCGACTGGGAATCCGAGCTCGACCCGAAAGACCGACGGAATGTTTCGCGCTGCGTCCCGCTCGCGCTTGCGGCCGCAAGAGAAGCGGTTCGCGACGCCGCGATCGATACCCGAGCGCTCGATCTCGAAGCGCGCCGCAATTTCGGCGTTGTCCTCGGAACCGGCGGCGGCGGACTTGCATTTACCGAGAAACAGTACGTTTACTGGCTCACCGGCCAGCAGAACAAAGCCAGCGTTTACACGATTCCGAGTTCGACGCATGGCGGACTTTCATCAGAGCTGTCAATGGTTTTCGGGCTTCACGGACTATCGCATATCGTTTCGACCGGTTGCACGTCTTCGACCGACGCGATCGCTTATGCCGCACAGCACATAGCACTCGGACGAGCCGAGATGATGCTCAGCGGCGGTGTCGATTCGCCGCTCGCACGCGGAATTCTTGAAGGATTCAATCTCATGACGGTGCTCACAAAACGCTGGAATGACGAGCCCGAACGCGCGTCGCGTCCGTTCGACAAAGATCGTGACGGCATCGTTCTCGGCGAAGGCTCATGGATTTACGTGCTCGAATCGATCGAAAGCGCGATCGCCCGCGGAGCGAAAATATACGCGGAAATTCTCGGATATGGCTCGACCTGCGATGCGTATCATCGCGTCAGGCTCGAAGAAAACGGCATCGAACCGGCGCGCGCGATGTCGCTGGCGATGAATGATTCGGGCATCGCGCCCGAGAACGTCGACTACATCAATCTCCACGGAACTTCGACGCAGTTGAACGATCGGATCGAAACGCAAGCGATCAAGACCGCGTTCGGCGATCACGCATACCGGCTTCGGATCAGCGCGACGAAATCGCAAATCGGTCATCCGCAAGGCGCGTCGGGCGCCGCTGGAATCGGCGCGGCGCTGCTTGCCTTGAACAAGGGAATCATCGCGCCGACGATCAATCTTGAAACACCCGATCCGGCGTGCGATCTCAATTACACGCCGAACGCCGCGGTGAGCGCGGAAGTCCGGACGGCGCTCTGCAACTGCATCGGATTCGGGTCAAAAAACTCGGCGATCGTCTTGCGGTCGGTCTGAAACACGACCGGGCCTATTTTTCGACGGGAAATAATTTTTCAAGCGACTCGCCGAGTTTGTTCGCGACAAGTTCACCTTCATACGGCAGCAACATATCGATGCCGCCGGCCTTCAACCATTTCTCCTGATCGCCCAATCCGCCAAGAACGACCGGCATCCGGCGATGTATAGGCTTCATGAAATCGTTCGGATCCGTGGTGATGATCGTGAATGAAAACTTGTGTTCGCCGTCCATGTGAAAATTGCTCCATAGCCCGGCGAGCGCGAACGGGCGGTCATTTTCCGGAAGGCCGATCTCGAGCGGCGGTTCGCCCTTTACGTTCCATTCATAAAATGACGTGACCGGAACGATGCAGCGCCGCTTGTGGAACGCACCGCGCCAGAGAAAACTCTTTTCAAGCTTTTCGGCGCTTGCGTTGAATGTCGTGTACTCGGTGCTGAATTCTTTCGCGCCTTCCTTCTGAAACCACCACTTTGCGGCGACCGTTTGCGCATCGTCGTCCGCGTCGTTGATGACGATCTGCACGTTCTGCGTCGGTTTTATATTCGGCCTGAAAAGATCTTCCGGCGGATCGAACTTGTAGATGAATTCTTTGAAATCCTCGCGCCGGCCCTTTTGTGATATTCTTCCGCACATATTTTTCATGATAGGCGGTGAATTTCTATGTCTGCAAACACGATCGCGGTCGGGACGCTGAAAGGGCTCTTCATTTTTGATCGGTCCGGCGATGGATGGAAGTGTCGTGAACCGCAGTTTAACGGTCAATCGGTTTACGCGACCCAATTCATCGGGAAGACACTTTGGGCCGCGCCGTTTACCGAATGGACCGGTCAGATGCTTTGCCGATCCGAAGACGGCGGCAGAAGCTGGACGGCGCTCGAACACCCGTTGAAGTTTCCGGACTGGACTGGCGCGGCGCTGGCCAAGATCTGGCAGATCACGGCGCTCGGCGACCGCCTTTTCGCCGGCGTCGAACCGTCGGCGTTGTTTACCTCTGACGACAATGGCGAATCGTGGCAGCTTTGCGAAGGACTTTGGAACCATCCGCATCGTGCCGAATGGCAGCCGGGATTCGGCGGACTCTGCCTGCACACGGTGCTTCCGCAGGATGAATCGAACTGGGTCGTCGCAAGTTCAACCGGCGGTTGCTATCGCACGGGCGACGGCGGCCGGAACTGGGAAGCGGTGAACAAGAATATTGTTGCGCCGTTCCTGCCTGATCCGGAACCCGAATTCGGGCAGTGCGTTCACAAGATCGCGTTTCATCCCTCCCGACCGGACGAGTTGTTTCTTCAGCATCACTGGGGCGTTTACCGATCCGACGACCGCGGCCGCAATTGGAAGAACGTCGGAATGGACAAATTGCCGTCGGATTTCGGTTTCGCGTGCGCCGTCAACGGTCCCGGCCGGGTCTTTATCATCCCGATCAAGGCCGATGTCGAGCGCGTTTTCCCGGACGGCAAAATGCGTGTTTACCGCAGCGATGACAGCGGCAGCACATGGACGGCGCTTTCGGCAGGGCTTCCGCAGAACGACGTTTACGACTGCGTTTTGCGCGACAATCTTTCCGCTGCAGAGTCGCGTGCAGTTGCGTTCGGGACTACCGGCGGAAGCGTTTATTTTTCGGACGACAATGGTGAAACCTGGAATTGTTTGGGCAATCACCTTCCGCGAATCACCTCTGTCCGGGTAGGCGAGATCTGATGGCGAAGATCTATCTGCATGCAATGGTCAAAGAATTGGCCGGGCGATCATCGGTGGAATGCCGGCTTGATCGCCCAACGCCGCTTGCCGATGTCCTCGCGCAATGTCTGAGCGAACGCGAGAAATTCTTGATCATCGACGAACTCGGTGCGGTCCGGCGTCATTTGAACATTTATGCAAACTCGTCGAAAATCCGCGATCCGATGACGCTTGTCAATGAATCGGATTCGATCGACATCTTTCCGGCAGTCAGCGGCGGCTGATCACGATTTCATCCATTTGGTCCGCGTGTAAGCAACCTGAAATCCGTTCTTTTCGGCGTTCCGCTGAGACTGGCTGCCCGGCAATGTGCCCATCGTCGCAATCCGGCAGCCGAGTTCGGCCGCGAAACGCAAACGATCGTTGAGCAACGCGGATTGGGCGCCTTGGCGACGCGCTTCCGGTAGTGTGCTTGCGCCCGCAAGAATCGCAATCTCGTCAAACACGAAAAGCATTCCGGTAGCCGCCGGAGCGCCGTCGATTTCTCCGAGAAACGGATAACCGCCATCACAAAGCGCGCTGATTTGCCCGAATGCCCGCATGAATTCTTCAAGCCCCTCGGCCTCGGTCGACCAGCCGCCGGCCGAGATCCTCGCCCAAAGATCGGCCTCATCATGAGAGACGATCCGGGTCGTGACAATTGAATTACTGGACTTCAGCTCCGATTCATCGATCACGCGGTACATGACGTTGGTCAATTCGATCGGCCGATAGCCCCGGTCAAGGAGCGTCCCCATCAATCCGGCACCGGACATCGGCGACACTTCATGAAACGTCGGCGCGCCGCGTTCGGAGAAAAAGCTCTCGATGCGATCGAAGTCTTCGGGCAACGGATCCGAAAACAACCCGAGACCGAACGTCTGCGTAATTGGCGATTCCGTCCCGTCGAACATTGCATATGTTCCGCCGACATCGATCCACATCGCGCCGGACTCCGGTTCAAGCCGCGCTCGGGTTTCGACAAACGCCGCATTTGCTCGCGCTTCGGTTCGCTCCAGTTGTTGGGAAAGTGACATATCAAGGTGCATTTTCATTTTGAGAGTTTCCGCCTGAGCCATTCTTTCGCCATTGTCCAGTCAAGCCGGACCGTGGCGTTCGATACCCCGAGAATTTCGGCGGTTTCATCGATCGAGAATCCGGCAAAATAACGAAGCTCCACAACTTGCGCCTGCCGCCGGTCCAGCTTCTCGAGACGGTTCAACGCATCATCAAGTTCGACGAGTTCAATCGGCCGTTCGGAAATTGCGACTTCAAGGGCATCGTCAATCCGCAAATCGCGTTGATCCCCGCCGCGCTTTTCGCGATTTTTCTCCCGCGCATGGTCGACGAGTATCCGCCGCATCGCCGTCGATGCGATCGCATAAAAATGGTTGCGGCTTTGCCATTCGATCTCATTCAGTCCGACGAGCCTGAAATAGGCCTCATTGATCAGTGCCGTTGTTTGAAGCGTGTGTCCGGGGCGTTCGTTGCGAAGATACCGAGACGCTTTGCGATGCATTTCGGCGTAGACCAATGGGAGCAACTCGCCAAAGGCATCATCGCTTCCTTCGCCCCATTCTTTCAACAATTGAGTTATTTGCGGCTCATCAGTCACGCCAAAAGCATAACACAGCCCGATCATCGCGGCGCCGCGTTGGAAAACCGGCGAAATTGATCCGCAATTTGAAAAAAATTAGCGTTCGATCGCGTAACCGTCGCCTTTGATTTCGGAAGCCAATTCCATGCACAAAACAAAAGGAGATATCAAATGAAAATCAAAATTACCGCAATCATCATGACTTTGGTCGCGTTCTGCGCTGCCGCGTCGGGTCAATCCAAACAGTCGGACGACAACAAGGCGATCGGCGCGCTGATGGAAAACTTCGGAACGAGCTGGTCAACCGGCGATCTAAAGGCATTCGGTGAACTGTTGACCGATGATGTCATGCATCTCAGCCCGTTCGGCGAAGTGACGGTCGGCAAAGCCAATGTCGTCAAGAAAATTCAATGGGTTCACGACGTACCTTACGGCGGCAAAAAGATCGAATTCAAGGTCAGCGAGACGACATTGAACTTTACGGGTGCCGATCTGGCAATACTTTCGTGCCGCATCAGCTACGCTTCGCAGGGGGCGGTCAAGCATCCGGACGAGAGGTTCACGACCGTAATGGCAAAGGTCGGAAGCGACTGGAAGATCGCTCAATTCGGCGCAGTGTTCATTAACGAACCGCCGCAAATGATGAAATAGGTTGAAGACGAAGGGCCGTACTTGATCGTGCGGCCCAGTTTTACTTGCAATCGATGCGAAATTGCCTAATATTCAACTGAAATTTGATGGAAGAGCGAACCAATATTGATCCTGATTTCGACGCCTCCAGATGGCAGAGAATCAAACGCATTGTTGCCGAAGCGTCCGAACTTGATCTTGATCGGCGACGGGATTTCCTTACCGAATGCTGCCGTGACGATGCTGGACTGAGAGCTGAAGCGGAACGCCTACTGGAATCTTTCGAAAACGGCGACAGTTTCCTCGAGACTCCGGCCTTCGCTGATGCGAACAGCATTTTCGAGGAAAAGGCGACGCGTATTGACGGTAATTCGCAAGCATTCGTCAAGGGTGCCGACGGCTTTGTCGCGGGGACCGTCCTCGCCAGCCGATACCGAATCCTAGGCTTGTTGGGCAAGGGTGGTATGGGCGAGGTTTACAAGGCCGAGGATATCAAGCTCGGCCAGATTGTGGCGCTGAAATTTCTACCCGACCGGCTCGAACGCGATGTGTCCGCACTCGAAAGGTTCCACGCCGAGGTTCGGACGGCGCGACAGGTATCGCATCCCAACGTTTGCCGTGTTTTCGACATCGGCGAGATCGACGGCCGGCATTTTCTTTCGATGGAGTTCATCGACGGCGATGATCTTTCATTGCTTCTAAGGCGCGTCGGGCGGTTGTCGTCGGAGCGCGCGGTTGAGATCGCGCGCGAACTTTGCATCGGGCTTTCGGCGATTCATAACGCCGGGATTCTGCATCGTGATTTCAAGCCCGCGAACGTAATCGTCGATGGGAAGGGAAAGGCGCGCATCACGGACTTCGGCATTGCCGGGCTCGAGTCGGAAATTGCGCGCGACCGATTGCGCGTCGGAACGCCGGCGTATATGTCTCCGGAACAGATCGCCGGCAAAGATGTTTCGGCGAGGAGCGATATCTACTCGTTAGGACTCGTCCTTTATGAAATATTCACCGGCAAGCAGGCATTCACCGCGGATTCGATCCACGAATTGATCCGAAAGCATCAGACGGAGACGCCGACCAACCCGTCGGAATACGTCAAGGGAATCGATCCGCTCGTCGAAAGCGCGATCGCCCGATGTCTGGAAAAGGATCCGAAAGACCGGCCGGAATCAGCACTGCACGTCGCAATGGCGCTCCCGGGCGGCAATCCGATGCAGATCGCGCTTGACGCGGGAGAGACGCCTTCGCCGGAAATGGTTGCTGCGTCGCCGAAGCTGGGTGCTTTGTCGCCATTGCTTGCTGGCGCCTGCGTCGCCGGTGCGATCGTGATGCTGTTTTTCACGTTGATCGCTTCCATGCAGACGGATGCACATAACCTGGTGCCTTTTTCGAAGCCGCCTGAAGTTCTGACCGAACGCGTTAACGAGATCGTCAGCCGATTCGGGTATTCTGATTCCGCAAAAGAGCGTCACTCACGATTCTATTCTGAAGATTCCTATTCGAACCACATTCGCGAAGGCGCATCAAGGGAAGATTGGGGCAAGATATCGAGCGGCCAGCCGATGCTGCTTACGTTCAGTGATCAGCAGAGCCCGGGATATTTCGATCTATTAATGCACGGAAACGGTATGTGGACGTCCGGACCGATGGTGATGGCCGGAATGCGTACCGTATCGCTCGACACCCGCGGACGACTGGTTTTGTTCGAGGCTGTCCCGCCCGAGCATACAGCGCAGGCTGGTGACTCAACAGTAGATTTTTCGCCTGCTTTCAGTTTCGCCGAACTCGATATTTCGAAATTCACGAAATCCGTACCCCAGTGGACTCCGCCGCATGCATTTGACACGCGTTCTGCGTGGGAAGGCGTAATGCCAGAGCATCCGGAGATTCCTCTACGGGTTGAAGCCGCCGGCTTTGAGGGGAAAATCGTCTATTTCAAATTGGCGTATCCGTGGACCCAAACGGACGTTACCGCTGTCGATTCATACACCGCGCGATTTTGGATCGCGCTTTCGTTCTTCGCCATACTGATACTCTTGACGCTTGCCACAGCCGGGTTTCTGGTGAGAAAGAACCTTAGGTCCGGAAGTGGTGACCGAAACGGTGCGTTCAAGACAAGTCTTGTCGTTTTCGGTGCGATTTTCGTCGGCTGGTTTTTTTCAATGGGCCATGTGCCGGCGATTTTGCCCGAACTCGGACGCCTCGCCCACACGGTCAGGATCTCGCTCTTTGTTGCCGCCGGGACCTGGGTCTTTTATCTCGCCCTCGAGCCCGTGGTTCGCCGAAACCTCCCGGATTTGATCGTTTCCTGGAATCGCCTGCTGGCGGGCGATTGGCGCGATCCGTTGGTCGGGCGCGACGTTTTACTTGGAACACTGTTGGCTATCGCAGGTATTGCATTGATTCATCTTGCGAGTCTGCTTTCAAAAACTTTCGGTTTCAACTTCGAACCATTATTGGAAACCAGTTCGTTGATTTCATTGAACAGTACGACGTCAATGATTTTCACAGGGATCGGATTCGGAATCGTTACCGGATTCATGATCATCTGCATTTTTGTCATGATCTTCCTCGGGGCACGCTCGCGGACGATGGCGGCGATTCTTTTCTTTTTGCTTTTCACCACAATTTCGATCGCCCTGTTCAGCCGATCACCGATCGACGTTCCGATAATCGCCGTTAGCGGTCTGTTCGGCACGCTGCTTAACGTCAGGGCCGGATTGCTGGCGACGATCGTTTCGCAGATCGTACACTTTTTGTTGATGAGTACAGCGATGACAACGGATCCCGGAGCGTGGTTTGCCGGCGATATGATCGTCAAGCTGATGTTGATCGGAGGTTTGCTTGCCTATGGCTACCGGATTTCAACGGCGAACAATTCTCTCTTCGACAAGCTTCCGGCAAGGATCTGATTGCGTTAGGTATCTTCCGATCGCCCCTGAAGCTGAAGCCCGAACTTCCAGAGCATTCGTTGCTGGTGTTCGTCGAAAACGTATTCTCCGGTCGAGACACGCCAGAAACCGAGAAACTGCCACCGATTCACACCCAGTTTGCAGAATAACGGAACGAAGTGACGGGATTCGATCGCTGCCAGCATCGCCTGATTTTGCGGGTCGAGCCGCTGGTCGCCCCGGCGGCCCGCGCCGGTGTACGAGATCACGTCACCATTGCCGCGATACCGATCCTGATATGGCTGATTGATCTTCCCGAAGTCGGTCAGAAGCGATCTCAACACGCCGCCCGACTGGAAAATCCCGTTGCGCGTTCGATGAATTTCCGAAATCTCGCTCCACCGGAAAATGCGGCCGATGTCACTTGTTTGGAAAAACCGACCGCTTATTGCCGTATCTGAGCCGCTTATACTTGACATAATTTTCTTTGATGCTAAAATCGCATCACTTCCCCCTGCATTGGTAAGTACTTTACCGGAACACTAGGGTTAAAAACTAGAATTATAAGTCAAAAGCGCTGCGCGACTATTTAGCGCAGGTGCGTTTGAAATGCTGTTCGGCTTGATATCAATTTATCGGCAAATATATTTCCCAAGGAGAAAACAGCGTGAAAAAACTTTTAGGCCTTTTGGCATTGACGGTTCTTGCCGGATCGATGTTTGTAATGATCAGCGGCAAGGTCGGTGCGACCAAACCAGTCTTCGGACAAGGCGGCGATGATGCCGAACTGGCGAAGCAGATCAGCCTCGGAATTCTTCGTGATCGCGCGGCGCAGCGTGCGGTCGGCAATGTCGACGAGTTTCAGGTTCAGAAAGTTGAGATCGACGATCTCAAAATGGCTCATACCAGAGTTCGCCAAACGGTCGGCGGAATTCCGGTTTGGGAAGGCGAAGCGATCGTTCATTTGAAAGCCGACGGCTCGCTTTCAACCGTAACCGATGATCTCAAGGAATCGATCTTTGTCGATACCAATCCGGTCATCAACGAGAAGCAGGCGGTTCAGGCCGCGATCGACGCCTACGCCGGCAATACAAAGATGAGTCAGGATCCGACGACTGATCTTTGGGTGTTCCGTGGCGAAACCCGCGATCATCTTGTCTATCGGGTGACGACTCCGCGAATCGACGGCTCGGACGAAACATCCGTTCCGGTGACCTTCGTCGATGCGCACAACGGCGAGGTTGTTTTCTCTTACAACAACCTGCAGACCGGGAGCGGACCGTCGCGTTACAGCGGCACCGTTTCGATCTCGACGACCGTTTCGGGCGCGACCTACTACATGGAAGACACGACCCGCAGAATGGGAACGTTCAACATGAACAGCACCGGCAACGAAACGACCGGTTCGGGCGGCACGCAATCGCGTTACACCGATACCGACGACGTCTGGAACGCGGCGATCCAGCAAGCCGGCGTCGATGCCCATTACGGCGCGGCGAAAACGTTCGATTACTACCAATCGGTTCATGGCCGTAACGGCATCGACGGAAACTACGGTCCGGGAACGACCACCTCGGCGGTCGGCGCTATTCCGCTGGTTGCATCGCGCGTTCATTTCGGGAGCAGCGGACGTTACAACAACGCATTCTGGTTCAACAATCAGATGTCATATGGCGACGGTGACGGAACGACATTCACGCCACTGACCACGGTCGATATCTGCGGCCATGAAATGACGCACGGAGTCACCGAACGGACCGCAAATCTGACGTATGCAAGTGAATCTGGCGCGCTCAACGAAGCGACGTCGGACATTCTCGGGGCGATGGTTGAGTTGTATTCAGACGGCAACGTCGTGACGGCCGACACGTGGAAAATCGGCGAAGATGCGTACACGCCGGGAACTGCTGGTGACGCGTTGCGTCGGATGGACAATCCGAATGCCGTCGGTGATCCCGATCATTACAGCGTCAGACTTTATCAGGGGGCCTGTACTCCGTCCTCCTCAAACGACAATTGCGGAGTTCACACGAATTCGAGTATCGCAAATCATGCCTATTACCTGATGGCCGCCGGCGGCACGAATCGTGTCAGTGGCGTTACGGTCACCGGTATGGGGACCGCGGATGCAGCGCGGATCTGGTACCGCGCACTGACGGTTTACATGACTTCGAGCACGAATTTCAGCGCCGCGCGGACAGCGACGCTCAACGCGGCGACGGACCTCTTCGGATCGGCCAGCACGCAGTACACGGCGACGGCGACCGGTTGGTGCGCGGTCGGCGTTGGTACGTGTCCGGGCGGCGGAACGCCGACTCCGACTCCGACGCCTGGCGCAAATCTGTTGGTCAACGGCGGCTTTGAAACCAGCCTGACGCCTTGGGTGAAATCGGGAACCGGCGCGCTTTACACTGCAAACGGTTCATCGCCGCACGGCGGGACGGGCTACATTTACTTCGGCAACGCCAACAGCCGCACCGGTCAGACCTATCAACAGGTTGCGATTCCGTCGACGGCGACCGGCACGCTGACGTTCTGGCTCAATGTCACATCGGCGGAAACGACGACAACGACGCAGTATGACAAGCTTTTCGTCGAGGTCCGAAATACGTCCGGAACACTGCTTGCGACGCTCGCGACCTATAGCAATCTGAACAAGACGACGAGTTCAACAACGTATTCGCAAAAATCGTTGAACCTCTCGGCGTACAAAGGACAGACGGTTCGGATCCAGTTCCGGACAACCACCGACAGTTCGCTGGTTACGACTTTCCGGGTCGATGACGCGGCGCTTCAATAACACCGATTCAAAATCGAATCGAGATCACCGGTCGGCCCGCGAAATGGAGCCGACCGGTTCTTATTTGGATCGTCGATTGATAACGCGCAAAATCGCGAAACGCGAAGACGATGTTCCGTCTCCGCGTTCGCGAAAAGTTCAGTTAGGTACGTGCGGTTACGCCGAAGTCGGCCGATTTAGTTCGCACTTTTTTCTTTAACGGCTCATTCAAGCGCAACGAAATCGACATCGCTGACGCTTTCTTTGACCGATATGATCCGTGCCGGATTCATAAAGTAGAATTTTCGGGCCGACACCGAAATCGTATAGGTCTGTCCGACTTCGACGCCGTCGAACCGATATGCGCCGAGCGATCCGGTCACGGTCGATTGCGACACGCCCTGTGAGTCCGTCAGGGTCACAATGACGTTCCGGATACCCAAGCCTTCCGCGGTTCTGATGTTTCCGCCGAGCGAAACATTGGCTGCAGTCGGCGCGATATCCTGCGCACTAACGGCATCAATCTCAATCTGGCCGGGCCCCGTCAACGGAACAGACTCCGTACCTCGGAACCTCAAACTGACCGTCTGGCCCGGAAAAACAATATCGGCCGATCGGAAAACCCAGCCGGTGTCCTGATTGATGTTGCCGATCGTCGATTGCGTGTGAAGCGTCTGCAGCACCGCGGAATTCGCCGGATTCACGATTTCGACATAGTAAAACTTTGGCTGACAGGCACCGGCGGGACAGAATTGCGTGTGGTTGATCTGATAGCGGTCACGCCAGGTGACGCGGACGACCCGATCCGCCGGTATCGTAAAGTCCTGGTAAAGCTGCCATTGGCTGTTTGACGTAACATGATCCGTCATCCCGTTCCAGGCATTTTTGGTACCCTCGACGACTGTGGTCAACCCGACCGAGAGGAAACCGCCGCCGAAACTCGCAGTCGTATTCTGCAATGCCCGCCAAGGACTTGGCGAATTCACCCTCGACCAACCAAAGAACGGGGTTGCATTTTCGAATCCGCCGTTTGTTATCAACTCCGCGCCGTTTGCACGCGTTCCCATCAGCGCGAGGGCGACAAAGGCAAAAAAGATCGCTTTTCTCATCAATTCATACTCCGTTACCGAATTTCCTGAATTTCAATTCTCTCGTGGGATTGCTATTGGTAATGCGATTCGCGAAGAAAAGCTTTCAAAAAAAAAGGCTGCCGATATTTCGACAGCCTCCAGACAAATTGTGTTGATTTGGCTAACGAGCCTGAACCGGAAGATCCGATCCGATTCCGAACTGAGAGGACTGATAGCCTCCGTTCGAACTCAGCAATCGATGCCAGACGCCGTTTGTTGGTCGAAACACGGCAACATCCGATCGTGCATCGCCGTCAAAGTCGCCGACAACCGGTACGTCCGATGAAAGTCCGAAGCTGACGGCAAACAGATTGCTGTCCGAACTTCGCATTGCGTACCAAACGCCGTTCGATGGTCGGAACACGGCAAGATCCGCCTTTCCGTCACCGTCGAAGTCACCTGCAACCGGTCGGTCGCCAGTGAGTCCGAAGCCAGCTGCGAAAAACGACTGATTTCCGCTGTTGATCCGATACCAGACTCCGTTTGACGGCCGGAACACCGAGATGTC
>JBGASE010000193.1:0-6168 GCA_044229875.1 Pyrinomonadaceae bacterium
GGACGATCTCGCATCCCGCAGCCTTCATTTCGGCGATCTGTTTCAGCGTTCCGGCAACATCCGTCGTGTCGGTTTTCGTCATCGACTGAACCGAGACCGGCGCGCCGCCGCCGATCTGAACGCCGCGGACGGTTACTGATCTTGAATTGCGCATAAAAGTTTGGAGTCCCGTTTGGAGTTCCGCCTTCAGCCGGCCGTCTCCGTCGCCCCAGCTTAGAAGAATCTCGAAATATCGAGCACCATCGTAAACAACATCAAGAGTGCGATGATCGCGAGTCCGGCGATCTGGATCCGTTCACGAAATGCCATCGACATCGTCTTGCCGAACCACGACATCACTTTTTCGATCCCGAGAACCATGATCTGCCCACCGTCAAGCAACGGAATCGGCAGCAGATTGAAGACGCCGAGATTCAGCGAGATCAACGCAAGGATCGCGACCAGCCCGGCGAACCCGGCGTCTCTGACAACCTGCGCGATGAGCTGAACGATGCCGACCGGGCCGGCGAGCCCGGCATCCCGAACCGATCGTTCACCTGCAAAAATCTGTCCGAAGACGCGGCCGGTCAGGCGAAGCATGTCGAGGTTCGAATTGACGGCAAAGGCAGCCGCGGTCGAAACCGTCGCCGGATCGCGAACGTCTTCAAGTTTGTTGTCGAACCCGACGCCGATCTGCCAGGTGCCTTCGCCGACTTCCTGCGCGGCGATCGTAAATTCCTTTTGCTCGTTGTTTCGCGATACCGAGAGCCGCACCGGCGCGCCCTTGCTGTCACGGATCGTGTTCCGGACCTCTTGCTGGTTGCGGATGACCTTGCCGTTGACCGCCGTGATCAGATCACCTTTCTGAAGTCCGGCGGCGGCGGCGGGCTTGTCGGCAACAACCTGCGCGACGACGACCGGTTCAGCGCCCATGTCGGGAACGAAATCGAGTTCACCGATTCCGTTGCCGTTGATCGAAACTCGCGTCGGCGTGATCGTCAGCGGAAGACGTTTGCCATCGCGTTCAACGACGATCGGCGTCGCGCGGTCAGCCAAAATCGCGGCATCTTTGCGCAGACGGTCAAAGGTCGGGTTTTCGACACCGTCAAAAGCGACGATCCGGTCGCCCGGTTTGATGCCGGCCTTCGCAGCCGCTCCGTTGGCGTCAACCATTCCGACCACGGGCGCCGGCATTGCCGGAATTCCGTACATCATGGCCGCGCCGAACGGGATCGCCAGCGCAAGCACGATGTTCATGAACGGTCCGCCGAGCATCACAAGAAACTTCTGCCAGCGCGGACGCAATTCATAGAGTTCGGAATCCGGAACTACGCTGTTTGCCGCGCCTTTTCCGTCTTCAGCGGCTCCGATGTTCCGCGCATCCATGAATTCTTCAACGTTTGGTTTCTGCGAACTGCCGCCCTCGAGCGGAGCGGTCACGTCGTCGCCATAGAGTTTGACATAGGCGCCGAGCGGGATCGCCGAGATCCGATAATCGGTGTGCCCGATCTTGAATCCCCAGATCCGCGGCCCGAGCCCGAAAAACGAATACGCCTCGACCCGCATCCCGAAGATTTTCGCGACGATGAAATGTCCGAATTCGTGAATGTTGATCGCGACTCCGAGCACGAAAATGACCGCAAGAATAACAATGATTATGTCCGGCATGATTTCTCCCAAGCTTGATATTAGAAACTTGAAATTAAGTTCAAGTTGCAAAGATAAAGAATAAAACGCGGTATGCGGGTTAGGCAAACGATTTTCAGGCGAACGCCTTTTTTTCAAGTCCGGCGAGCGCCGCGGCACGTGCCCAAGAATCGCTTTCAACAATCGTTTCAAGATCGGTTGCCGGTCGCGGATCGTGAAGATTCATGACCGATTCGATGATCGCCGGAATATCGCTCAATCGGATCCGGCCGTCGAGAAATTCCGCGACGGCGACCTCGTTGGCGGCATTGAGCACGGCCGGCATCGTGCCCCCGTCCCGAAGCGCGCGGTACGCCAGCCCAAGGCACGGAAACCGTTCGGTATCGGGCTCTTCAAATGTGAGCTGCGAGACGCGCCGGAAATCGAGCGGTTCAAGGCAGTTCGGAAGCCGATCAGGAAATGTCAGCGCATACTGGATCGCGTGTTTCATATCAGTCACGCCGAGCTGCGCGATGATCGAACCATCGACCATTTCGACCATCGAATGCACCACCGACTGCGGATGGACGATGACCGAGATATGATCCGCGTCAAAGCCGAAAAGCCATTTCGCTTCAATGACTTCAAGCCCCTTGTTCATGAGCGTCGCCGAGTCGATCGTGATCTTCGCGCCCATCTTCCAATTCGGATGATTGAGCGCCTGCTCGACGGTCGCGCTTTCGATCTCTTCACGTGATTTTGTGCGGAACGGTCCGCCGGAAGCGGTCAGGATCAAACGATTGACTTCGGCCCGCGATTCGCCGCGCAGACACTGATGGATCGCGTTGTGTTCCGAATCGACAGGCAGAATCTCGGCGCCTGAACGTGCGGCGGCGGCGGTCATCAGTTCACCGGCGATGACGAGCGTTTCCTTGTTGGCGAGCGCGATGCGTTTGCCGGCCTCAATGGCGCGGAGCGTCGGCGCGAACCCGACGGCGCCAACCGTCGCCGAGACGAGCGTTTCCGCTTCGGGATGAGTTGCGACGGCGATCTGTCCGGCCTCACCGACGACGATCCGCGGATGATGTCCATGAATTGCCCGCTCGAGTTCTTCAGCCGCAGCATCGTCTCGAACCGCGACAAGTTTGGGCCTGAACCGTTCAACCTGTTCGGCAAGCACCGCCGCATTTGATCCGGCGCCAAGCGCCACCACTCGGAATTGATCCTGGAGATGCTCGACAACCGTTAACGTGTTGCACCCGATCGAACCCGTCGAGCCAAGAATTGAAATCGCCTTCATAAATGACAGCAATCAGAGTAACACAGTTCGATTTCGGATTTCGTCAGAGTTACGCCTTCAGGCGTGAGCCGAATGTGGATTTTCGATTTTGGATTTTGGATTTACTGGATCATGGATCTTGGATCTTTGACTTTTGAGCTTTAATTTTTGAGCTTTGATCTTTGAGCTTTGGTCTTTGAGCTTTGGTCTTGGATTTTGAGTATTGGATCTTGGATCTTGGATTGCACTTTTGCACTCTGCACTCTGCACTCTGCACTCTGCACTTTGCACTTTGCACTCTGTGCTTGCCTGAATAGCGTTGACCGTTTTTTGAATTTGTTGTAAAAACCACTTCTTTCACTTTTTCGAGATTTCGTTTACGTTGTTCTTGAAGATCGAAACGGAAGTGAGCAATGCTGGAGAGCAACTCACCAGGGATAGATCTTCGGGTGACGAAGTAATTTGTCGCGGAGCCGGGCATGAGACGTCCGGCTCTTTTTGAATTACTTCTGAACCCTTGATGCCTAAGAAAACTCGTTCCTGCCGCCTTTCGAACGCAGCGGGGCTTAACGAATCCAACGCACTGTGCGGCTTGTAATTGTTGTACATTTCAACCGCCTTTTTCGTCATCCTGACCAGCTCCGGGAAGCTCGCCGGCGCGTAGAATTCAAGGTAATCGTTTTTGATGGTTCCATTTACGCGTTCGGCATTCGGATTCTCAAAGACGTTCGCGCACATACTGTTTTTCATCTTACATGCCCGGGTCAGTTTCAGGAATTCCTTGCAATAATACTGGCCGCCGCCGTCCGAATGAAATATCAGGCCGGGACCGGGTCGGCGCTCCGCGATCGCCATCCGGATTGCCGGAAGCGTGGTGCACTCTGTCATCAGGCTGTCACTTACCGAATAGCCGACGATCCGTCTTGAATAGAGATCCATGATGAACGTCAGGTAATAGAACCTCTCGCCGATCCGGTAATAAGTGATGTCGCTGACCCACACCTGATTTACACCCGTCAACTCGAATCCCGCAAGCAGATTGTCAAAACGCGTCACCCCGCGCGAATCGGTCGTCCGGTGATATGCCCGTTTCCGCTCTATCTTCAGCCCGTGCGAGAAGCAAAACTCCTCAAACCGGTCCCTGCCGAGGCATTCCGGCTTTATCATCCCGTACATGACGCGGGCTGACATCCGCGGATGATCGCGACGGATCTCGGCGATCAAGAGCAGGATCTGCTCCTGCTCTTCCCGCATCCCGAGGTATCGCTCCGTATGCTGGTGAAACCCCTGCTTGCTGATCCCCGTCGCCCGATACAGCTGATTCATTCTGTACCCGTGCCTTCCCCGGTTCGACCAGAACCACCGGAGGACTTTGTGGAACATTTTTTTTTAATGTCGATGCGGTACTCTTCCTCAGCCATCTCGATCATCTTGTCGAAAAAATCGATCTGTATCTGCTTCTGTCCGACAATCCGCTCCAACTCCTTTACCCGTTCCTTAAGCTCCCTGATCTTTCTCGTGTCGCTCAGACTCTCCACCACAAGCCGTTCCTGTTTTTTACTCATACGTGAATACTGACGTATCCATGCATAAATTGCAGACCGCGAAACCTGATATTCCCGCCCAATCTCACTTACCGACGCGATCCGCCGCTCAATCTCACCTACTTTCTTCCGCTTGAACTCCTCACTGAAATACCGGCTCCTTCGCTCCGTCACCGTCAGCTTTTCAAATTCACCTAAGTTTGCCATAGTTGTTCCTTCCTTGAGTTGAAATTCAACTCAAAAAACGGTCAACCTATATCAGGCAAGGACACTCTGCACTCTGAACTCTGCACTCTGCACTCTGCACTCTGCACTCTGCACTTTGCACTCTGCACTCTGCACTCTGCACTCTAAGCAACTGTCCATTGTCCACTGTACCGCGTCCTCCCGCCCGCTGACGCAGGCGGTACTGACACTTTCACTTCTCCCCTTTTTCACTTTTCCCCTTTTTCACTTTTTCACTTTTTCACTTTGAAACTCCAAGGTCGCTTCCATCCGGTTTGCTTTTTCGATCCCTTGTTCCTGTTGCTCGGCGAGATATTTGTTGAACGCCTCGGATCGGCCGCGCGGAACAGACAGCGATTTCCAATCCGATGAGCGGAGATGCTTGGCGAGAAACGCAATCTGGCCGACGTGATAGGCGTAGTGCGTCAACTGGCGGTTGATGGCTTCGACGATCGTATGAGGTTCACCGCGGATCCGGACGGTCTTCGAAAAATCATCTTCGGTCAGTGATCCGAGCGCCCCGAAAAGAGTCGCCCAGCCCGATTCCCAGAATTCCATTATCGAACCGCGCGTTTCGTCCATGAGCTCGAACTCGGTATCGCGGTTCCGGTCTTCTTTCTCGCCATCCGTCGTCAAAAAATCTCGCCAGCGCGACCGCTGATTGCCGGCGATGTGTTTGACGATCAGCGCGATCGAGTTCGATTCGGCATCGATCAGCGCGAAAAACTCGTCATCGGACACCTGCGCCATCGCCCGCTCCGCCAGTTTCTTGTAATTCCGAAACGATTCGACCGAATCGTTGAGATAGTTTGCGGTGATTGTCATGGAAGAATTATAGACGTCAGAATGGTCAATCGTCACTTTTTGAGGTTTCGGCGGTAATAGCTCTTGATGTGGTCGCGCATCCAGACCTGCCACCAGCCGATGCCGTGCTTTTTGGCTTCGCGGTTCGCGTCGCGGTCGTTCCAGCCCTCGACCAGCATCCGGTAGATCGCAACGACGGTTCCGGTCCGGTCGGCACCGCGTTTGCAATGGACGAAAACCGGGTGATTTGCGGGATCGCGGATGATGTCGATTATCTCGTGAATTTCGGCGTCGCGCGCCTGAAACCAGTTGCTCAGCCGCATGTTGATAAAGCGGAATCCGAGTTTCTCCGCTGCCCGGCGTTCCTTCTCGACAAACGCCTGCGTGTCGCGGAAATTGATGATCGTCCGGACGCCCATCTCCGAAAGCTTCCGCAGACCTTCAGCGGTCGGCTGGCCGCCCCGGAAAAAGTTGTCGTTGATCTTCGCGAAGTTGGGCAGGTCGTCGTCGGACATCTGTTAGAAACTACCAAAAAAGGCGATGCTTTGCGAAATCGTTGGATTGGAATGATAATTGGGCAATCGCCATGACTGCGAAACCGATCCTGATCTTATCGCTTCTGTTGCTGACGCTGCCAGGTGCCTTCTCTCCGGTCCGCGCCGAGCGCCTTCCGATCCGCACGTTCTCATCCGCCGACGGCCTTGCAAGCGG
>JBGASE010000194.1:0-6166 GCA_044229875.1 Pyrinomonadaceae bacterium
GCCAGCCAGTTGCGCCCTCATACCTGAAAAGCGAAACGATGTTGAGCGATGTCGATCGGAGCGATGCCGTTCCGGCGATCTGTCCCGAGTTGTTGATCGCGACGCCCCCGACCGGGTTGTAATTCGTCGGTCCCTGACCGATGACGTCGACCTGTCCGGTGGCGAAATTAAGCCGTTCCTGGCCGCCGATGATCAATCCGGCGCCGTTGATCGCCCGCGGATAGACCCAGAAGCCGAACGTTGTCAGATCGAAGACGCCGAGCGCGTCGCTGTAAAGCCATCCGGTTCCGGTCGGCGAATATCCGAGCGAACTCCGGGCGCCGACGATCTGTCCGAGATCGTTGATGCCGAGCGCGTAGGACGAAGCATTGCCCGCGAGCCGCGGCAGGATTTCGATGGTGAACGTCGATTTCGAGCGCGTCCAGCGCACGGCAACCGGATTCCAGGATGTGTCGAATGATACCCCGACGATGACGTTCGAATTGTTGATGTCGGTCGGAAACGTGCTCATCGCGCCGACCGGGGCAGGAAGTTCCGTCCACGGCGCACCGTCGACACTTACAAGCGGCGTGTAATTGTTTCCCGAAAGCCGCGCACCGATGACGATGCCGTTGTTATTCAGCCCGGTCGGACTTCCGTTGCCAAGAAACTGAAGCTGATAAACGGGCGGCGCGGCCGCGGCGATCGATGCAAGCACTGCTCCGATGATTGCCGCCAACGCGATTGTTGCGAGACGCCGCCAGGCAAATTGAGAAACGAAGTTGGAGAACCGTCGTTGCCGGTCCCTTGAAATGAAAAGACTACTATCTGCAAACATGGCAGATACCTCCAGTTGTTTGATTTAACCGGGGGTTCAAATGTCGGTTAACGGACGTGCTTCTGGAGTCTTTGCGGTTACAACATACACGTCTTGTGAACAGTGTCACAAGCCTCGGGTAAAAAGACAGTGACGGTGGTCACAGTGTCAGACGTCAGACGCCAGCTATCAGACGTCAGACGCCAGCTATCAGATGTCAGACGCCAGCTATCAGCCGTCAGATGTCAGAGGGACGCCGTCAGATGTCAGTCGGCAGATATGAGACGTCAGAGGGTCAGACGTCAGACGTCAGCCGACAGATGTCAGACGCCAGATGTCAGCCGTCAGATGTCAGCCGGCAGATGTCAGCCGGCAGATGTCAGACGCCAGCTATCAGACGTCAGATGTCAGCCGTCAGAGTCTTGCGCGTTGATTTCATGTCAACAGCAGCGCTGACGCCGGCTCACCGTTCACGATCCACTCCACATCGATTACGGTTCACCGATTCTGAATTCTGAATTCTGAATTCTGACCTCTGACGTCTGACATCTGACGTCTGACATCTCACTGTCCACTCCGAACGATGAAACGCGAGGGTGTCAGTTCCTTCGTGATCTCGACGCGGTTGACTTCGAGGGTCGTTCCGACCGCACGACGGAAGTTTGAGATTGCTTTGTTGAGGTCGGTCTGGGCCTGAAGTTCGCGGCCGCGGGCTGCGATCAGTTCATTTTGGCGCTGAAAGACGAGGAAAACGGTCGTCGTTCCGGCTTTGAACTGGCGCTCTTCGCTTTCATAAAGCTGCTCGGCCGAGGCGCGCGTCGCGGCCGCCGCCTGAAGTCTGGCTTCGGCCGACCTGAGCGATTGAAGCGCGTTCCGGACATCGGCCTCGATCGCCTGTTCGACCTGCGCCGTCGATGTTTCGATCTGACTTCGCTCAGCCAGCGTCCGCCCGAGATTGGCCTGCGCGACCCGGTTTCCGAACGGCAACGTGATCGTCAAACCGACGCGAAAAGTCGGGTAATCCTGCGTGATCAGATTTCCGAGCGAGTTGAAATAGCCGCCGACGAGATTGTCGGGAACGCGGCTCAGTCCGGTTGCCGGATTGATCGAGGCGGCCGTCGTCGAACCCGCCAGCCCGCTCGAAAGATAAGTTCCGTTGAGGTCGACACGCGGTTTCGTCTGATCACGGAAATAGCGCTCATTGATCTCATTGATCTCGGCCGTCGTTCGCAACTGAGCCAGTTCCTGACGATTTGCGAGCGCCGTATCGACTGCATTTTCAAGCGGGACGCGCGGAACATCGATGTCGATCGGCGAAACCGGCACCAGCGCCCGCGCCCAGATCGCGTTCGACCGATTCGGCAGCATCAGCGTCTTGAGCCGGTTCTCGGACGTTGTGACGACTTCCTGGGCCGAATAAACACCCTGTTCGAAGGTCGTGATCTGCGCGTTCGACGCGACGATGTCGATCGGCGCAAGCACGCCTTTTGCAACCAGCCGCTGATTACTCTCAAGCTGCAGCCGCGCCTGTTTGACGGCGTCGATCTGGACCTGTAGATTGCGGAGTGCGTAGACCAGATCCCAATAAGCCTGTTCAACGCTCGAAATTACCTCGACCGCAGTCTGGCGGAATTGCTCGTCGGTGACGCTCAGCGACTTCTTCGCGATCTCGATTGTCCGGCGTTCATTATTGAAGCGCCGGCCGCGGAGCAGCGGCTGAACATAGGTGAACGAGAGCGACGTCGGGAACTGCGGATTGAGCGTCGCGTTGAGATTCGACGTATTTGAGCGCGACGACGTGAAACCGAAATTGTATGATCCGCCGCCGCGCCGCATCAGTCCGGTCAGTCCTGCCGAGCTCGACAGCGTGCTGACGGTGACCGCACCATTGACGGCTCCGCCGATGACCGAAGCCGTCGGAGTCGTTCGACGGTCGTAAAAAGAGTCGGAAACGAACGCCGGATCGTAAACGCCGTCGGCACCACGTAGATTGAATTCCGCGATCTCGACATCCTTTTTCGCCGTTTCGATATCGTTGTTGTTCTCAAGGGCAAGTTTGATCGCGTCGTTGAGCGTCAGCGGAAGCTGGTTCGCGACGTCGACGCCGACACGTTCGAGCGATGGCAGAGGCCGTACCGGAGCGCGGAAGTCAGGAGCGACGGGCGGAACGTCCGCCGGCATTTTGGCGGGCGTCGCGGTCGGAGCCGGCGTTTGGCCGGCCGCCGAAACTGCAATCGATATCATGATCGCGATAATTGTCAGAAATCTGGTCATTACGATCAATCTTCTCCGGTTCCCTGATCTTCGTTCTTCCGGCTTCGCCTCCGCGTGAAAAGCGTCGCGAGATCCGAAACGAAAGCCGTTACCGGCCGCAATCGCTTTCCGACCCAGCCGAACCGTGTGCCGATGCGCTGAAACACATGCGATTGGCCGATATCGTCAAAAAGCGAATAGAAGACCGGCACCGCAAGCAGCGTCAGCAGCAGGCACATCGACTGGCCGCCGACGACGAGAATCCCGATCGAACGGTTGGTCGCCGCACCGGCGCCGCTGCCAAGAATGAGCGGAATCATCCCGGCGACGAGCGCGAGCGTCGTCATCAGGATCGGGCGCAGCCGGTCGCGGTTCGCCTGAATGATCGCGTCGTATCGGTTAAGTCCTTTTTCACGAAGATGGTTCGTGTGGTCGATCTGCAGGATCGCGTTCTTTTTGACGACGCCGAACAAAAGCAGAATCCCGAGCGCCGAAAAGATGTTGAGCGATTGCCCGGCGATCGCCGTCGAAAGCAGCGCGAACGGGACCGACAACGGCAACGTCAGCAGAATCGTTACCGGATGGATGAACGATTCAAACTGCGCCGCAAGGATCAGATACATGAACACGAACGACAGCAGGAACGCGAGCAAAAAGGCCGAATATGCCTTCTGTAGCTCTTTGGACTGGCCGGTCACGCCGGTCGTGTACTCGGCCGGCATGTTGAGTTCCTTGACGAAGTTCTCAAGTTTGGCGAGCGCGTCGGACTCAGAAGAATTCGGCGGCAACGACGCCGACACCGAAACCTGACGCTGCCGGTTCAGACGGTTGATCGACGACGGGCTTGAGCCTTCTTCGATCCGGACCAGTTTTTCGAGTCCGACGACCGCTCCGTTTGACGATGTCACGGTGAAAAACTGAAGATTGTCGCGCGTTCTCCGGAACGACTCGTCAGCCTGCACGATGACGTCGTAAAGTTCGTTGTTTTCGGCGTAACTCGAAACGATCTGTCCGGCCGAAAGCGTGTTCAGAGCCTGCGCGACATCGCCGGCCTTGACGCCGAGATCGGCCGCCTTCGCGCGGTCGATGACGACCCGAACCTCCGGCGTTCCTTCTTCGAATGACGCGTCCGGATCACGGAACGCCGGATCCTGTTTCATCTTCTCGACCAACTGATTGGCGTAAGTCTTGAGCTTTTCCATGTCCGGCCCGGCAATGTAGTAGCCGACGCCCGACCCGCCGCCGCCGCGCCCGAAGCCGAGACTTCCGGCGATCGATGACGATGCGGAAGCGCTCACCTGATACTCTTGTGAAGCATATTTCTTGGTGATCGCGCGGGCTTTGTTGATCAGCTCCGATTGCGAAAACTCGCGTTCATTGACCGGCACGAGACTGACGTTGACGCGGCCCGAATTCGATCCCGAACCGCGCCCCCAACCGGCGAATACAAGCGTGTTCTTGACGCCCGGGATCTGTTCACGGACATCGCGGGCGATCCGGTCAAGGATCGATTGCGTTGCCGACAAAGACGTTCCCTGCGGGCCGCGAAGATTGATCTCGAAGTTCGATTCGTCCTCATCCGGAAGAAACGCCATCCCGACGTAACGGTAAAGCGGGACGCTCGACGCGACGACCAGGACGCAGATCAGAACGACGGCCCAACGGAAACGCATCGCCATCCTCAGCATCCACGTGTATGAGCGGTCGATGACGCGGTAGAATCCGCTGTCCTTGCTTTCGTTTTTCGTTTCGGCCTTTTCGGCCTCGCTCTTGGGTTTGATCCAGCGCGCGGCGAGCATCGGAGTCAGCGTGAACGACACGATCAGCGAAACGGCGATCGCCGCCGCGCTTGTCAGGCCGAAACTCGACATGAACCGTCCGACGACGCCGGTCATGAATCCGACCGGAATGAAGACGGCAAGCAGCGAAAGCGTGGTCGCGAGCACCGCGAGTCCGATCTCACGCGTACCTTCGACGGCGGCCTGAAACGGCGGCATGCCCTTCTCTTCGACGAACCGGTAGATGTTCTCGAGGACGACGATCGCGTCGTCGATGACGATTCCGACCATCAGCGTCAGCGCGAGCATCGTCATTTGATTGAGCGAATATCCGAGTGCCGCGATCGCCGCGAATGAAGCGATGATCGACGTCGGGATCGCCAGCGCTGCGATGATCGTCGTTCGGATGTTGCGCAGGAACAGGAAGACGACGAGCGCGGCGAGCAGCCCGCCGATGATCAGATGTTCTTCGATCGCATGGAGCGAATTCTCGATAAACTCCGACTGATCGCGGGTGATCGCGACCTTGACGTTCGCCGGAAGGTTCGGAATGATCTCGTTCATCCGCTGTTTGATGTTGCGGATGACGGCGATCGTGTTCGCGCCTGACTGTTTCCGGATCGCGACCGAGACCGATTGCGTTCCGTTGAGCGAAGTCGAAACCGTGGCCTCGGCGCCGCTGTCGTCGAGTTTTCCGATGTCTTTGATCTTGACCGGGAAACCGTTTCGCTGGGCAACGACGATCTCGTTGAACTGCGTGACGTCCGTGATCTTGCTCAGCGTCCGCAGCCCGACGGTTTTCGCGCCTTCGTTGATATTGCCGCCCGGAAGTTCAAGATTCTGCGTCCGGACAGCGTTTGAAACTTCGGTGATCGACAGGTTGTAAGCGCGAAGTTTGTCGGGATTGACGTAGATCTTGATCTGACGTTCGCGGGCGCCGAAAATGACGACCTCGCCGACGCCGTCGGCCGACTCGATACGTTCCTGGATCAGGTTCTGGACCATTTCCGTGAGTTCGACCGCGCTCAGCGGGGCGCTGACTGCGAAAATCAGGATCGGCGTCGAATCAGGGTCGTTCTTTTGGACGGTCGGCGGATCGGCGGTTTCCGGAAGCCGGTTGATCGCATTGTTGACCTTGTCGCGAATTTCCTGCGCGGCGACGTCGGTGTTCTTTTCAAGATTGAATGTCAGCGTCACGTTCGATCGGCCCTGCGACGATGACGACCGCATTTCCTCGAGTCCCGGAACGGTGTTGATCGCGCCTTCGACAACGTCCGTAACCTCGGTTTCGATCTCAGCCGGAGCCGCGCCTCGGTTCGATGTCGAGACCGAAACCGTC
>JBGASE010000195.1:0-6139 GCA_044229875.1 Pyrinomonadaceae bacterium
CGAACTATGTTGCGATCGTCGGCGGAACCGGTTTTGCGCCGAACACCGTTTATCGCCAGTTTGCGATTCTCGGCATCAACCTGAACAACGTCGCGCTCGGATCACTTCCGACGCTGACGCCGGCTCAAATGACGACGATCTCGAATGCGATCCGCAATGCGACGACGAACCCGCCGGTCAACCTCGGCGCGTTCCAGAACGCCAACTTTACCGGCATCATGCCTAACTTCAAGAACCCGATGTCGTTCCAGTTCGGCGGCGGTATCGAGCGTCAGATCGCCAACGGCGTGACGGTCGGTCTCGATTATTCGCAGGTCAACACCGTGTTCCTGCAGCGCAACCGTGACATCAATCTTCCGAACCCGACGGGTATTGAACCGCAAACCGGTCGTGTTCTCGTCAACCGTGCAAGCCGTCCGATGACGTCTATCGGTACCGTCCAACTGCGTGATTCATCGGCTCGTTCGCTTTACAAAGCGCTGACGTTCCGCATGAATGCAAACCGCAAGATGACCGAGAAGATCAACCTTCGCGTCAACATGTTCTACACACTCTCAAAGAGCCTGTCGGACGATGACAACGAGCGCGATGCTGGTGGCGTTCTTTACTCGAACCCGTACGACCTTAGCGGCGAATATTATCTGGCCCGCAATGATCGCCGTCATCAATTCGTCGCGAACCCGATCGTCTTCCTGCCGTACGGCTTTGAAGTCGCGAGCACGGTTCGTCTGCGATCGGGTACGCCGGTCAATTCGACGGTCGGAACCGATATCAACGGCGACGGAAACAACACCGAACGTCCGATCATCGTTCCGGGCGTCGAACTCAAGCGAAATCAGTTCCGCAACCGCAACGTGTATGACATCGACCTTCGCGTCCAGAAGGGCTTCAACTTTGGCGAACGCCGCCGTCTCGTTCTGAGCACGGAGTTCTTCAATGTGCTGAACCTTTCGAACATTCAGTTGACGAGCTTCGGCTCGACCAACTACTGCGCGACGTCGAATGCCCGCTGCGGTCTGGACGGAATCACGAACCCGAACTTCCTTCAGGTTCGCGAACAGCGCACAACGGCGACCGTCAACGGCCAGCCGAGCTTCGGAAAAATCCTTGTTGCCAACAATCCGGGCAGCCAGGTTTTCCAGATGCAGTTTGGCGCTCGTCTGCAGTTCTAAAACACTTTCCGAGAGGATTTTGTGCGGCCCGCTGTTAATCGGCGGGCCGCTTTTTTTGCCCTTCCAAATTCCATTCGCTGCGCTGATCTCAAGAATTCCACACGTTAGAGTTACGCGGGAATGATTCCAAGATTCCATTCGCTTTGCTGATTTCAGGAATTCCACGATTACGGGTCGTGAATTGAATGCAAGGACGGTGCCTGGAACCATGGAATCACCGAAGCGGCTGGAATCCGTGGAATGAAAGCTAAACGCGTAACTTTAACGCTTGGAATCCCTGGAATCACCGAAGCGGCTGGAATCCCTGGAATGAAAGCTAAACGCGTAACCCTAACGCCTGGAATTCCTGGAATCGGCGAAGCGCATGGAATTTTGGGATGATTCACGCGTAAACGCGTAACCCTAACCCGGAACCCGGGCGTGTTACAATTGTCGCCGTGCGCATTCTTCACGTTTCATCGGCGAAGACGTTTGGCGGCGGCGAGCGGCATCTGGTCGATCTCTGTCGGGAACTTCAGGCTCGAGGTCATGAAGTTCACGTTGTCTTGCGCCCGACAAACCAATGGCAATCGCGGCTCGACTTCCTTCCGGCATCGAGAATTCTGCACGCTTCGATCCGCAATGCCTTCGGAATATTCAGCGCCAAAAAGATCGCCCGATATGTCCGCGATAACGGGATCGAACTCGTTCACGCGCATGCCGCGCGCGACTACATTCCGGCGAGCCTCGTTTGCCGAATGTCGAGCGGCATCAGATTCGTGTTGACCCGCCACGTCTTGTTCCCGATGAAGCCTTTTCACCGCGTCGCGTTGCGGAACGTATCTAAGGTGATTGCAGTGTCGGGGGCGGTTGCCGAAAATCTGCGAGCGATCTTTCCGGCGTCGAAGATTGTAATGATCCCAAACGGAATGACGATCGGCGAGGTCGATGACGAACGGCGGGCCGCGATGCGCGAGGAGTTCCGGTTCTTTCACGAAATTCCGTTTGATTCGCCGCTGATCGGCACCGTCGGAGAGTTGAAACCGCTCAAAGGTCAACTCGATTTCGTGATCGCCGCGAGCGAGATCGCGAAGCGAAATCCCGAAGCGCATTTCATCATTGTCGGACGCGACAACACGGTTGGTCAGGAATTCCGCCGTGAGCTGAAACGAATGGCAAGGGTCCTTGGCATCGACCGTCGGTTCACGTTTCTGGATTGGATCGATGATCTGCCGGCATTGCTCGCCGCTCTTGACGTTTTTGTCTCGCCGTCACATTCCGAGAGCTTTGGCCTTGTGATCCTTGAATCGATGCTGTCCGGCGTTCCGGTCGTCGCGACCCGCACCGACGGAGCCAAGGAACTTCTCGATGACGGCAAAACCGGCTTGATCGTGCCGGTCGGCGATCCGGTGGCAGTCTCCGGCGCTGTCTCGAAGATGCTTAACGACCGCCCGTATTCGGCCAGAATAAGTGCCGCCGCGCGCAAAGTCGGGCTTGATCGATTCTCCCTTAAACAAATGGTCGATCAGACCGAGGCCGTTTATCGCGGCGACTAGTTGCCGATTAATGGACCGCAGGACGTTTGCTCAGCCGAGTCGCCGCCCCATTTCTTCGCCAATTCGAATCAGCGCGTTTGCCGGACGGATCATGACTTCAAAATCGACGATTCTTCCGTCATCGCCGAACGACATCAGATCGACGCCGCGGAGCGTCAGATCATCGACCCTTGCTTCAAATTCCAAGCAAGCGTTCCCGTCGCCGATGATTTCGCGAACATACCGGAAATCTTCAAAGACCCCGGTCACGGTCATCAGGATATGAGACGTCATCGCCTTGCCGGCCTTCGGTTTCCAAACGAACGGCGAATGAAAGGTGCAGTCGTCAGCCAGAATCTCGTCAAGCAGTTCCGCTGACGGAGATTCCACAAACCGGTGCCAGATCTTCAGTGTTTTTGTCATGCTTCAATAATCGTTTTTCGGAGTCAAAATTCAAAATCGTTATCCGAAATTCAAGGGAATTCAATGTTCAAGATTGAATCAAGATTCAAGGGAATTCAATATTCAAGACTCAAGAATCAACGGGTGTCGAATCGAATCCTGATTCCTGAATCTGAATCCTGATTCCTGAATCTGAATCCTGAATCTGAATCCTGAATCCTGATTCTTGATTCTTGAATATTAATTCTTGAAGCAGGGTTCAAGTTCGCTTTGCGCCTTGGCGTCTTTGCGGGAACACCCGGCTTGTCTTCCCCAAAGACGCCAAGGCGCAAAGCAATTGGTGATTCTGAATATTCCGACGGGCTCCTTGAGTCTTGAATCCGTTGAATCTTGAATCTTAGCTCTTGATTCTTGAATCTTGAGTCTTGCATCTTGAACCTTGAATCCTGAGTCTTGAATCAAGGTCAATTATTGAAGTCAGGACTTTATCGGATAGAATTGGGGCTGAGTGAGATTCAAATTACCGGAAATTCCGCCGCCGAAGCTGATTACGGCGCTTCGCAACTTCAACCTGCTGCCGGCGATCGTCTTTTTGCCGACGCGCAGAAAATGTGATGAGGCCGCGACGGAAGTCGCAGGCGACAGAACGCAACGGACCGATCCCGACCGGGCCGCGCGGCGCCAGTCGCTGTTTGACGAGTATGTTGCGCAGTACCCGGAGATCAAGTCACACAAACATCGCAAGATTCTGCTCCATGGCGGCGTCGCCGCCCATCATGCCGGTCATATTCCGGCCTGGAAACTCCTTATCGAAAAGATGATGTCGGCCGGTTTGCTGAATGCGATCTTTGCGACCTCGACGGTCGCGGCCGGCGTCGATTTTCCGGCGCGGACGGTCGTCGTTTCAAACGCCGACACACGAGGTAACGACGGCTGGAGATCGCTTCAGGCATCGGAACTTCAGCAAATGACGGGTCGCGCCGGTCGTCGCGGCAAGGACAAGGTCGGATTCATCGTCGTCGCCCCCGGTCAGTTTCAGAATCCGCCGAAGATCGCCCAACTTCTGCGGTCGAAACCCGATCCGCTGACCAGCCGCTTTCGGGCGACATACTCGAGTCTTCTTAATCTTCTGGATGCGTTCAAGAACTTCGGACAGGTCCGCGAGATCGCCGAAAAGAGTTTTGCGTTTCGCGAAACATCACATCAGATCAATCAACTCGAACGATCGATTCACGATGCCGAGAATCGAATCCAAACGGTTCTTGCGGGCAACGAATTTGGCCTCACGATCGGCAGCGCGCGCGGCTTCGAACGACTTACCAGCGTCCGTGAACGACTCAACGAAAAGCTGCCGCAAACGCGCGCCGAAGTACGCCAGATCTGGCTTCGCGAAAATGTCGAACCGGGAAGGATCGTCACCAGAGGCCACTCGTCCAAAGACCGATTCCTGCTCGTTCTCAATGTTTACGGGGACAAAGTGAACGCGATGCGTGATGACGGTCGCGGCGCAACGCTTGCACTTGGTCAGATCGGCCGTGTTTACGCCAACATTTACAAGTTTGACGAGCAGTCCTTCGATCGCGGGATTGACGAGACGCTCGACGGATCGAATCCGGCGCTTCCCGAACCGCGCGTGGCCGCCGCGAACGCCGATTCCGATGCGACCATCGCGGTCATTGCCGGAGCCATCGACCGATTGTTGCTTCCCAGGCTTTCCGACGAAAATCGCCAGCGTGCGTTTGGATTGCTTTGGGATTGCTGGAACGATGCGAGTCTGATCGAATCGACCGCGCGGGACATCTCGATTCTTCGCGACGAGATCTGGCTTCCGTTTGAACGTCGATCGCGTGTCTTGGAGCATTTCGGTTATCTCGATTTTCAATCAGAGCGTGTTACAGAACGCGGAAAATGGCTCGCGGACCTGCGTGTCGATCGCCCGCTTCTTGTCGGCGAAGCCCTCAGTCGCGGTATTTTTGATGATCTGACGGTCAAATCGGCCGCCGCACTGATGGCGGCGCTTGCTGCGGACTCGGATCGGAATTACGGTGAAATCGATCTGTCCGAACGTGCGCTCGATATTCTCACGGAGTTTGAGTCGATCGTTTTTGATGTTTCGAACATTGAGTGGAAGACCGGGGTTGATCCGGCTCCGGATCTCAATTTCACCGCCGCTGCCGCGGCCGAATCGTGGGCTGACGGGATGCGTTGGGATCAACTGGTGTTTCGTTCGCGCGCTGAAGAAGGCGATCTTGTCCGGTTGCTTTCGCGGACCGGCGAAGCACTGCGGCAGGTCGCGCAACTTCGGGATTCGAATCCCGGCGCCGCCAAACTCGCAAAAGAAGCCGCCGAAGCGATTCTTCGAGAGCCGATTCGCTGACGATTCAGGAAGAAATGAGCGATTTGACCTTTGTTGAATGAGATGAATTCGGGTTTACCCAATATCGGATCGATTTGGCGACCGCTGGCCCTGGCTGCGGCGTTTGTCTTTCTTTACTTTGGAGTGATCACGAAACTTACCCGGGATTGGTGGACCGACGAGAATTATTCGCACGGTTTGCTGGTGCCGTTCGTTATCGCATTCATTGTCTGGTCGGAGTGGGAATCGATCCGCAAACTGCGGTTCGTTCCGTCAGTCGTCGGCGGACTCGGTTTGATGGCCGTCGCCGTGATGTTATTGCTCGCGGGCACGCTCGGCGCTGAACTCTTCACACAGCGTGTATCGATGGTGGTAATGATCGCCGGACTCGCGGTCTGGTTTTTCGGCGGCGCGATCATTCGATTTCTTATTGTTCCGCTCACGCTTCTCGTCCTGTCGATCCCGATTCCGCAGATCATCTTCAACAAGATCGCTTTTCCGCTTCAGATCTGGGCATCGCAGGCGGCCGTCTGGGGAATTCGCCTGTTCGATGTTCCGACGGTGCGCAAAGGCAATGTTATCGAGATCCTGCCAAGCGGCGCGACGCAGGTGATTGCGCTCGAAGTTGTTGAAGCGTGCAGCGGCATCCGTTCGCTGATGACGCTTGTCACGCTCGCGCTCGTGCTCGGGTACTT
>JBGASE010000196.1:0-6133 GCA_044229875.1 Pyrinomonadaceae bacterium
GATCACTTGCGAAATAATCGAAATATACAGAGGGCTTTTAGTATCACCCGTTCCCTGCAATCCGCCCGTATAAGTAAGCGCGACCGACACAAAGAGTCCTGAAAGACTCAGAAATCGGAGCAATTGGACGCCGATCTCGACCGCAACCGGATCCGACATTCCGAAAAGCGCCAAAAGCCGCTCCGGAAAGAAAAAGAAAAAGAACCCGACAAATACCGCGACTCCGAGTCCGAACCTGGCCGCGACATGAACCGCCTGATTCGCCCGATCCGGATTTTTTGCGCCCAGGTTTTGCCCCGCAACTGCCGCCGCCGCACCAAGCAGTCCGAATGACGTCCATGTGATCAGCGAAAAAAGCTGCGTGTACGTCACCGCGTAAGCCGCCTGCGCGGCAGCGCTTTCGGCGAGCGATCCGATGAACGCGAGCATCAAAACCCCGCCGAAATTCATCGCGATGCCCTGGATCCCGGCCGGAAGTCCGAACTTGAAAAGCTTGCGGATGATCGCGAAATCGGGTAAATAGCCGTGCTGGTGCCGCAGCGACAGCACCCAGCGCCCGGCCAGCAGATTCCACAATGAGTAGATCGCGACCAGCCCCGATGCGATGCTCGTGCCCATTGCGGCGCCCATCGTTCCAAACGCCGGAATCGGCCCGAATCCGCGGATCAGCACGACGTTGAAAACGAGGTTGAGAACTGTCAGCGCCATCGCGAGGCGCATCGGCGTTTTCGCGTCACCGGCAGATCGCAACGCGCCGCTGAGCATGAAAAACATCATCATTCCGGTGCTGAACAGGAACATCACGCGCAGAAACGGAAGCGCCTCGGCCTTGACTTCCGGCGCGGCGTTGACGAGATCGAGCAGAAACGGGGACGCGAAATACCCGATCGGTGCGATCACCGCGACGGCGATAAACACCGCCGTCAGGAATCCTTGATAAAACGTCCGGTCGACCTTTTCACGTTCGCCCGCGCCGACGAATCGCGAGATCATGATGTTCATGCCGATAAAGATCGACGATACGAAGACGACGACAACCAGAAAAATCTGCCAACTTACGCCGATCGCGGCGTTTCCCTTGAATCCGACAAAATTGCCGACAAGGATATGATCGACGATTCCCTGAAGCCCGCCGATGGCGTTCGTCATCATCGTCGGCCACGCGATTTTCCAAACGGCCGGGCCGAGCGGTCCTTCGATGATCGATCTGTCAAAATTTTTGGCTTCCGGTTTTTGAGGTGTCTCGAGATCGTCTGCGGATTCGCTCATATTCGTACCTGTGCGACGTCAGTATATCGAAACGCGGTTGAATCCGCACACTCTGAGATTGTTTCGGTATCTCGCAATCTGCCCGCTCGCGTTTGATCGGTCCGAAGTGGCGCAGACCTGATTTGTCTTGAAATACGAAGCGAATGGGGCTATATTCACAATTGCCGTTTTGGTCACGGATGCTGCGACGGTCATTGGTCGATCAATCCGATTACCTGTCACTTCGGAGAAATGCTTATGAAAAAACTGATTGCAACGATGATGCTTCTGATGATGGTTTCTGTCGCTTTTGCGGGTAAGACCGCGGATCCGGATGGAGCTATTGGAAATCCGAAAACGTTTGAACTTTGTCACGACAGCCTTGGTAAATGGAATCCGCAATCCAAGAATTGCGACCCGACCTCGTGCGGTTGTCTGTTCCACGAAATTGAGGAATTCTTCAAGGGCATTTTCGGTTTTTGATGTTTTGACCTTGTGACCCGTAAACTTCCCTGAAAAAGGCTGCAGAGTCCTGCGGCCTTTTTTGTTTCGAACGAGCGGGAACACACGAAGCCGAGAAAATACTCTCCGACCGAATCTGCATGTCGCCGCCGATCGGTTATTCCACGGAACTGCATTTTCACGGCGTTGCGCGTTTTGGAATGATGTGATTCAGCGGTGTCCCGGATGAACTGACGAAAGCGCGTTTGGGGATTAAGGGAGTTGCTTCCCAACAACTCCCTCCCTTGTGACCTAAGGAAGGGCCGCAAACTGCGCGAGCCCGGAAGAAGGTTAAACCGTAACCCGATCTCGCCGGATTATTTCAACGGACGGTCGAAATCGGCCAATGTCCGGTATCGGAAAGTCGATAAACGCCGCGTTCAACACGTTCGGCAAATCCTTCATCGACAAGTTGGTGGTTAGCTTTTCCGGTTTCCCAGCGGGGCAGACCGATCGCTTTCGACAGTTCGCCTATCGATGTCATTCCGCACATTTGAAGAAATGCACGGGCGATCTCACGGACGGCCGTTTCGCGATTGATATTGCGCGCCAACTCCTTCGGAAATCTGGCTTCGGCAAGCGTCCAGATATAGGTAAATTTAGGCTCGTAAATAACTTCCTGCGGCACTACTTTGTAGCGCATTTGCAACTGATCGAGCGCCTTCGTCAGTTCTTTGCGGTCCGTGATTCCCGCTTCCGTCCGGAGGTCCGAACTCGCCATTTCCCATTCCTTTCGGAGGACTTTGAGAACTTTCTGCGCGGTCGGCGACAGTTCGGTTTTTTCAAGTCCTTTCTTAACGCCCCAGATCGCATTGAAGTGGGGGACGAGCCGCGGGGCGATGAACGTCGCACGGCCCTTGACCGACTTTGCGTAATATACCTTGCCGCGCCGCATCACTTCGTCTTTCAGAACCCAGGCAAGGCTGCATTCGTGGTCCTTTTGAACGTTTCGCGGCGTATGAGCATCGCGCCGGCCGCAGACCGCGATGTAAACGCTCGGAAGATTGGTTCGCGAATCGGTCAGTCCGAGGCAAAAGCCGAGATCCTCGACCATCGATTCGACCATCGGCGCGGCTTCGATCCTGAGTGTTTCTTCCCGCCGCCATTTCCGATCGCGAAAGGCCTCGATCTCATCCGGCAAATTCTTCATTCAGATACGATAGCAGACTTCAAAACAGACGTCAGGCGCCAGACGCCAGACGCCAGACGCCAGAGATCAGACGCCAGACTCCAGACTTCAGACTCCAGACTCCTGAAATCTGACGTCTGACGTCTGACATCTGACGTCTGAAAGGCGTCTGACATCTGCAATCTACTTATTCGGTGCGGATGCCTGAACGGTGAATGTCGATCCCCGCTTCAGATCGAGATCGTCCTTACCTTGGACAACGACCGAACCGGCACCGGCGCCGCCGCCAATGATTGCGCCGATCGCGGCGCCTTTACCGCCGCCGAGAATCGCTCCGATCAATGCGCCGGCACCGGCGCCGATTCCACCGCGTTTGACCGTTTCTTTGGTCTGGCTGTTGCCTTTTGCCGCGCCTTCGGCATCGATCTTGATCGTCTTGCCGTTCTGATCCGTTACGGATTGCAGAAATCCGGCAAAGTCATACGATTCACCGCTGCGAAGCGTGATCCGCTCAAAATTGAAGGTGATCTGCGAGCGCCCCGAAACCTTGCCGGAGCGGTTAACGCCCGAAATATAACCTTCGATGACCGCGCCGCGGTATTCGTTCGGCGACTGGACAGTCATCCGGAAGCGATCGTTGTTCTGCGAGATCTTCGTGTTGACGTCGTTTTCGAGGATCCCTGTGATCATAGTTCCGTTCGGGACAATGAAATCACCCGATCTGGGAAGTCTCGTTGACGGCGCGTTCCGGTCATCGTCGTCCGGATCGTTCGATGAGTAAGTCGTATTGTCCGGATCGACTGTCGTCTGCATCTGATCAATGCCGAGCCGTGCGACGGCGTCGGTTTTGCCGTAAAAGCTGTCGGCAAAAACGGTCTGGTCGAGGTAACTCGTCGTGATCCGGCGCGTGACCTTCAGTTCACGGCCATTATCTTCAGCCGAAAAGGTCAAGGTGTAATCGTCGTCGCCGTCGAGGCTCGAAATCGTCAGCTCGTCGTCATTGATTTGGGCGCGGATCCGGACCGATTTCCCGCCGGAATTTTCGGTGCGCGTTCGGCCGTCGGCAACAAAAGTCACGGCCGATGTCGTCGATGAAACAAGCGTCACCTGATTGCCCCGGACGTCAATCGCGATCTCGTCCGCCGGTTCAAGCTTTTCACGAAGGTCATCTCGTTGATCGTCGCTAAGATTCGTGTTCTCAATGATATCCCGCATATCTTCTGTGCGCCGGGAGTCAAGCCGATAGGTGCCGGTCAGCGCGTTTGAAGACATTTGAACCGTTCTGGAATTCGATCCGCCGGTGTTCCAGTTCCAATTGACGGAGTAGTTCGAAGCCAATTGTTCGAGCAGCGTCTTTACTTCACCCCAATCCTTCTGGACGGTGTTGTTGACGCGGTTCGAAATTAGAAAATCCGAAATCGGCTTCGAAGCGTTGAGGATTGCGAGAACATCGTCGCCGTTCTCGCGCCGGGCCGCGAAGTTTGTCTGAAACGAACGGATCAGGCGATCGACCTCGATCACATCGTTTTCGACGCGTACGTCTTCGTCGGAGTCGCGGAGCCCGTAGTTGAGGCTGTAACGCAGATCGTCGATCTTTGAATCGAGCGACCGCATGATGACGCGAACGTCGCGTTCATTCCGCGCGTTTTGTGCCGGAACGATCGCCGTCAATCCTGAAAGGCAAGCAAAAATTGCCGCACACACCGAAACCAAGCTTCTCATTCTCATCTTCTTTTGTTCTCCAAAATTTTGCGCGAACTCGCCGCGCTTTTCTTTGAAGCAGATTCCGTGCCAATCCGTTGTTCGTAATTTCGGCTTAGGTCCGCGCGCCCGAAAGTCTATAATTGAACAGGCGTAAACCGGATGATTTTGACGGCCGGCGCTATGGAGAAAAACAATGTCCGACAATCAAACGAAAGCAATTGTACAGTGGGCCGGCGAGGATCTTTATATCGGAACCTCACCCAGCGGCCACTCCGTAACTATTGACACCAAAGGGGAAAACAAATCGGCGCCGTCGCCGGTCGAACTGCTTATGATCGCCGTCGCGGGCTGCACCGCGGTTGACGTCGTCTCGATCCTCAAAAAGAAACGTCAGCGCATCACGGCGTACAAAGCCGAGATCACCGGCGAGCGGCGCGACGAACATCCGCGATCGTTTACGTCGATGCACGTTCACCATTTGGTGTACGGAGACGACGTTTCCGAGCAGGCCGTCGCACAGGCGATCGCACTTTCGGACGAGAAGTACTGTTCGGTCGCCGCGACTGTCCGGCCAACGGTCACAATCACGACGAGTTTTGAGATCGTCGAATCTGAAGTGTGATGACCCGCTCGTCGGCCGTATTTTGAATTTGATGTGTTCGGACGCAAGCGTCGGTTTGCGAGTACCGAAGATTTGACCGAATCGATATCCAGCCCGGAAATCACCGTTCGGGTCGCCGTCGAGCGCGGAATGACATTCATTCGGCGTATACGTTTCGGGCGTTTCACGTTGAAAAAGGAACTGCCGTCGATGGCTTGTTTCACGCGAACTCAACGTGTTTGACTTTGACTCGACGGCAAACATATTATCGTTGGACACCGATTGCCGAATGCTGCCCTTCGAACACAGGAGTCGTTACCTGATTTGCGCTCGGAGCGCTTGCAATCATTTTTTCAGAAACCAACGGAGAACGGTCGATATGAGTAGATTCCAAGTTTTAATCGTCTTTAGGCGCGCATTCGCAATTTTGATTGGGTTGTTTGCGATTGTCGCTTTTGCCCCTGCCTTCGCCAACGCCCAACTATGTACGGTCACCGCAGGATCGGCCTCTTATACGATTCCGGCGGCGTCGCACTATGACACGACGCAAACATCGAACTTTACCGGAGTAGGTACCGGAGACTATTTGTTCGAGGATGGTTGGTGGTTTCGTGTGTCGGGGGACACTCAGGAGTCATTCTTCCCCGCACCTTCGACAACGACATGTGCCGGCTCAAGTGGAACCATCACTTGGACGAACGTCGGATCGCGTGGATTATTCAGCGCGACAAATACGCTCAACCTCACGAGCGCGGGGGCCGGTCAGGGCGTACTCACGCTGACGATGTCGGTTACGAACCTGTCGGCGGTCAACCCGCTGACCATCAGTTTGTTCCACGGCGCGGACTTTGACGTAAACGGTTCGGCAGGAACCGACAACGCGATTTTGCTGTTTCCGAATACTCAAATGCGTGTTTCCGATACCACGGCGGGCTTTGCGGAATACGGCG
>JBGASE010000197.1:0-6064 GCA_044229875.1 Pyrinomonadaceae bacterium
GCGACGAAAGTCTGCCGGTTTACGGCGATGGGCACAATGTTCGTGACTGGATCTATGTTGACGATCATGCGCGGGCGATCTGGCTCGCGTACGAACGCGGAAGATCGGGTGCCCATTACAACATCGGAGCGCGAAATGAGCGTCAGAATATCGAAGTCGTAACGTCGATTCTAACGTCGCTCGGCAAACCGCTTTCGCTCATCAAGTATGTTGACGACCGCCTCGGGCATGATCGGCGCTATGCGATCGACGCGACGCTTGCCGAAACCGAGCTTGGCTGGAAGCCGCGAATGACCTGGGAAGGCGGCCTTCGGGCGACGATCGACTGGTACCTCGAGAATGAGGCGTGGATCGAAAATATCCGCAACGGCGCATATCGCGACTACTATCGCGCAATGTACGGGAAACTCGGATTATGAAGGTTTTGATAACCGGCGCTAACGGTATGGTTGCCGGTGCAACAGCCGCACACTGCCGCCGAATCGGCGACGATGTGATCGCGGCCGCACGGCAGGATCTGGACATCTCGGACGGGGATGCGGTCTTCTCCGCGGTCGATTCGATGCGGCCGGATGCAATCATCAATTGCGCTGCCTATACGGACGTCGACGGTTGCGAATCGCAGGTCGAACGCGCTTTTGCGGCAAATGCCGCCGGACCCGAGAATCTGGCCCTCGCCGCTCGGCGCGTTGATGCCCGGTTTGTCACGATTTCGACGGATTATGTCTTCGACGGAGCGAAGTCAGGCTTTTACGACCAACGGGATACTCCGGTTCCGATCAGCGTTTACGCCGATTCGAAACTTGCCGGCGAAATACGTTCCCGCGATGCCTATGCTCGCACCGTAATTGTAAGATCAGGCTGGATTTACGGTGTCGGCGGAACGAACTTTCTGAGCGTCATGGCCGATTTATTAGGGCAGGGAAAGCGAATTAAGGCGATCTATGACGCGTTCGGAACACCGACATTTGCGGGCGATCTGGCGGTCAGATTGCGTCAACTGGCCGAACTCGACCTGCCGGCCGTGTTTCATGTCACGAACTCAGGAAACGGCACGAGCTACGCCGGATTTGCCGAAAAAGTGTGCGATCTTAAGGGATTCGACCGCTCGTTGCTTGAACCCTCTCCGGCGGCGAGCCTGAGCCGCCCGGCTCCGAGACCGTCTAGCTCAAAACTCGCATGTCTTTTCAGTGAAAAATTCGGCCTCCCGCCGATGCCCGACTGGGAGGCCGCATTGTCCCGATTCCTGAACGGGGATTGATACTACGATTTCTTTTCCGTTCCGACTTCTTCCATCAACGGGGTTGAGTCGTCATCGTGCGACGAATAATAGTTGTAAGTGTAACCGTAGCCGTAATAGCCGTATTCGGCCGAATCCGCCTTGATGCCGTTAAGAACAACACCGTAAATCCGGCATCCGAGGTTGGCAAGCCGTTGCTTGAAGCGCCGCATCAGATGGATCGAGCTCTTCCCAGCCATCGCGACCAGAATCACACCGTCGACCAGCGTCGCAAGAATTGCGGCATCCGTGAACGAGATCGCCGGCGGTGAGTCGATAATCACGTGCTTGAAGTTTCCGCGCAGGAACTGAAGCAGATTCTTCATCTCGTTTGAACTCAGCAACTCGGCCGGATTTGGCGGAATCGGGCCGCTGGTGATGATCTTCAGTTTCGGCAGATTCTCAAACGTTTTGAGCAACGCCTCAGGGTTCCGTTCACCGGAAAGATAGTTCGTGAGTCCGCTTGAATTCGGCATCTCGAAATGATTGTGAAGCCGCGGACGGCGCAGGTCGCAGTCGATCAAAACAACGTCGGCCCCTGACTGGGCAAGCGTGATCGCGGTGTTGATCGCGGTTGTGGTTTTGCCCTCAGCCGGTTGCGACGATGTTACAAGCATCGACTGCGGCGGATGCCCGGCGGAAGAAAAGAGAAGCGAGGTCCGCAGATGCCGGTACGATTCAGCCATCGCCGACCGCGTGTCCTCAAGCGTAATCAGTGCGGTTGAGGCTCCGACCGCATCGCCACCGGCCTTTGAGCCGATCTGCAGCCGACGTTTTTCAGGTGCCTGATGCGGGATCAGGGCGAGCGTCGGCAAGCCGAGGTGTCGACCGATGTCGTCCGATGTCCGGATCGAATCGTCAAGATAATCAAGCAAAAACGCGAGCCCGATTCCGGCGGCCAGCGAGACGAGGAACGCGACGAGAATATTCCGCGTTCGCGGCGGTCCGATCGGCGCCATCGGCTTGATCGCCTGATTCGTAACTTTGATGTTGTCCGGGCGATTGCTGTTGAGCGCCAGCTCCTGCTCCTTTTGCCGCTGGGTGTAGGTGTCGAGAAGTCCGCGGTTCGTTTCGATTCCGCGTTTCAGCGTCGTCAGTTTGGTCTCCGCCTGACCTTCGAAATTCGCCTTTGATTCTTCCTGCTTGTAGTTCTCGTAGAGCTGATTCTCGCGCCTCACGAGCGTTTCAAGCTGGGCCTGAAGCCCTGAGACAACTTCTTTTTCGGCGCCTTTGACAAGCTTGGTGCCTTCATCCTCGATCTTCTTCGAGATCTCGCGTTGGAGGCTGCCTTTCTGCTCTTCGAGCTTTGAAATACGCGCGGTCACCTCTTTGACCTTTGAGTATTCCTCGGTATATTTCTCTAGCAGCCCGGCGCGTTCTTCTTCCGCTTCTTTGACCTTACGATCGAGATCTTCGATCCGCTTTTCAAGATCGGCCTGACGCTTCAGATTCTGTTCACGCGCTGCCAGAATCGCTTTGTTGTCCGGTACGACGGCGAGAATCCCGCCCTTGCCATCGGCCGCCTTTTGGGCCGCGCGAAACTGTGCCTCGACCTTTAACCGTTCATTGTGCGCTTCCTGATATTGTCCGTAAAGCGTTTGAAGCGCGCTGCTTCGGAAATCGCCGCCCTTGTCGCCGAGCGGCAAATTCGCCTGTGCGAGCAGGTTGAGAAGTTCCGCTTCCTGTCCCGAGATGGTAGTTGTCAATTCGTCGATCGACTTCGAGAGTTCGTCATATGCCGAACGGGCGCCCTTTGTTTCGAGAATAATGTCGTTTTTGATAAAGACTTCGGCAAGCCGGTTCGTGACCCTCGGCGCGACGTCCGGGTTCGTACTCTGGAGCGAAACCGATACGATGTTCGTCCGTTCGACCTGATCGACGCGCAATCCGCCGAGGAACATGCCGGTATAACGTTCGGCTCTTTCTTTTTCCTCCGGCGTCAGGATCACCTCTTCGGTTGGTGTGGCAGTATCTGAATCGATTACAACCGGAAGCGTCGGGCTGGCATCGGATTTTGGTTTGTCGCCGCCAAACATTGAACGGATAGTGCTGAAAAAACCGCGGTTCTGATCGGCGAAAATGTTCGGGTCACGGTGCAGCCCGAGTTCGATCACCGACTGGCGCATGAGATCCGGACTCTGGAGCAGCTGCAACTGCGTGTTCATGTAATTTGCGTCGTTTCCGAAGTTGATGTTGATCGACTCTTTCTGCTGCACCTTCGGTTTTCGCGGTTCGATAACGAGCGCCGTCGACGCAAGATATACCGATGGCTGCCGGAACATGTAAAATGCGGCACCCGCCGTGACGACGATCGCAAGCGCGAGAATCAACGGCAATCGCTTGTAAACGACATTGAAATACTCGCGGATCGACCGCCGGTCTTCGAAACTCTCCTCATCGTAAAACGGGGAATACGATGCCGGATACTCATCCGGTTTTGTAACCTGCATATTACTTGGCAAGGGCAGTAAACGCTCGTCCTTTTCCATATCTGATACAAAAACTCCGCTTCCAACTTTCGGCAAAAACTACTTTATAACATATTCACGCGGCGTTCAGCTTTCGTTGAACCGAAATCGCGCAAAAATCGCCTCAGTTCAGACAATCGAACCATTCCTCGCCAGCGGACATTTTGGCTAGTCCGCAGGCCAGATGATATATTTAACCCTTTAGACTGAAATCGATTATTTGCACGTTTTTTACAATGACTTATTCAGCTGACGGTAAAATGACTCAAGACTTCGAACTCGGGATCTCCGGGTTCAAATTTTCGGATCTCTTCAACGCGCATCGCCTAAGGGATCTTGCGGACGCATTTTACGCCGAGGTTCGTGACCGCGAGCCGGTTTTGCATGAGGCGTTGATGGGCTATATCAACGCCCGCGGCGAAGGCTTCGAAAAACGCGCCGCGTCGAACATTCTGACGGACGCGGCCCCGCATCTTTCGGAATTCATCGGACGCCTTTTCAAGATCGATCGCGAGCGCGAACAGCTTCAGAAAACGATTCTGCGCCAGAATCCGATCTGGCAATACAAGTTCTTCGTTCAGCGGCGCGCCTCGAAAAATTACAAGCCTGACGGCTTGGGTGCGCTTTCCGCCGCAGACTTGACGCAGGCGATCAAGGAGCTACAGTTCGCGGCGTTTGACGAGACGATCCCGTTTGACGAGGAACTCGCGATCGCGACGATGGCCGCGCGGCTCGTCGAAGCTGAAGACGAGCTCACAAAAGGCTCGGAACAGACCGCCGCAGTCCGTTCGACGATCGCGAAGATCGGCGACGCTTATCGAAAGCTTGAGGACAAGACGTTCGGAAAGATGTTCGAAAAGAACATCCTCGAGATCGATGGCGTCGGCGAACTGGTTCAGATCAAGGCCGCGCTGCAGATCCTTGAACAATGGTCGGCGATCCAGTTTCACGGCAGGACGCGCAAGTGGTACTCGTTCAAGACGCCGCATCCGCTCGATTACCAGAATCTCGTCCATTTGCACCGTCCCGATCAGAAACTGCACAACATCATGCGCGGACGCGATTCCGAAATGCGTCGCCGCGATGGATTCAAGCTGACCGACGGCCGCGGAACGCAGCGCGACGCGCTGGCTGAGGTCGACTATTGCCTGATCTGCCATGAGCGCGACAAGGACAGTTGCTCAACCGGCTTGCGCGAAAAGGACGGAGCGCCGAAGCGCAACCCGCTCGGGATCAAAACCGAAGGCTGCCCGCTCGACGAGAAGATCTCGGAAATGCACCTCATGAAAAAGCAGGGCGACTCGATCGCATCGTTGGCGCTTGTGACGATCGACAATCCGATGTGTGCCGGAACCGGCCACCGGATCTGCAACGACTGCATGAAGGGCTGTATTTTCCAAAAGCAGGAACCGGTGAATATCCCGCTTGCGGAAACTGCGAGCCTGACCGACGTTCTCAATCTGCCGTACGGTTTTGAGATCTACAATTTGCTGACGCGCTGGAATCCCCTCAACGCCAAACGTCCGTATCAACTTCCGTACAACGGCAAAAACGTGCTTGTTGTCGGACTTGGCCCGGCAGGTTACACGCTCGCGCATTATCTGCTCAACGAAGGGTTCGGCGTTGTCGGGGTTGATGGCCTGAAGATCGAGCCGCTTCCGGCCGCACTTACCGGCGATCTCGGAAACTCGACGCCGAAGCCGGTGAAGGATCTTTCCGAGATCACCGATGAGCTTGACGAGCGAATCCTGTCCGGGTTCGGCGGCGTTTCCGAATACGGGATCACCGTCCGCTGGGACAAGAATTTCCTGACGATGATGCAGCTCATGCTGTTCCGCCGGAAACAGTTCCGGGCGTACGGCGGGATCCGGTTCGGCGGCACTTTCAATATCGACGACGCCTGGAACTTCGGGTTCGATCACATCGCGATCGCGACCGGCGCGGGCAAGCCGACGATCGTTCCGATGAAGAACAATCTGATCCGCGGCATCCGCAAGGCGAGCGATTTTCTGATGGCGCTCCAATTGACCGGCGCGTTCAAAAAGGACACGTTGTCGAATCTCCAGGTTCGTCTGCCGGCGATTGTCATCGGCGGCGGCCTGACCGGAATCGACACGGCCACGGAACTTCTCGCCTATTATCCGGTGCAGGTTGAGAAGATGCTTGCGAACTTCGAAGACATCGCGGCGAAATCGGGCGAAGAAGCGGTTTGGAAAGCGTTCGATGAAGAAGAAAAGAAGGTAATGGGCGAGTTTCTCGTGCATGGAAAAGCTATCCGATAATAACGACGGCGGGCGGCCGAAGCCGGCGAGCTGCC
>JBGASE010000198.1:0-6021 GCA_044229875.1 Pyrinomonadaceae bacterium
GGGTCAAAGCTCGGATAATTTGCCATTGCGAGGATCTCACCGGTCCGCGGATCGAGCACTACGGCCATTCCGGACTTCGCATTCGCGGCCTTAACTCCCTTTTCAAGAGCAACTTCCGCCTTGTACTGGATCGAGTAGCTGAGTGTCAGCTGAACATCTTTCGCCGGATTCCTTTGCTCCGTTTCGTTCTCGCCGTAAACGCGGCCGAGCCGGTCCTGGTTCGTTTCGGTCTTGATGATCTCGCCGCGAAGCGCTTTTTCCTGCGACTGCTCGATGCCGGCGCTGCCGACGTCTTCGGCATTGCTGAAGCCGAGAACCTGCCCGGCGATCGTGCCGTGCGGATAACTTCTCTTCTGATCGTCCTGCCAATGGAGGCCCGCCGACCGCGGCAGATCGGCCTTCGCAAGTTCCTTGTTCTCAAGCGCTTGATTGAGCGACTGAACCGTATCGTCATCAATCTCGGGCGCGATCACAAGGTATTTCTTCTTCTTTGACCGCGCGTCGTTGATCTTCAACGCGATTTCGGACGGCTTTTGTTTGAGAACTTTTCCGATCTGTCTCGAAATTTCGTCGACGTTTTCGATCTCGAGCGGGTTCGCGAACAGTGTTTTGACCGGGACGCTCATCGCCAGCGCGCGGTTCGACCGGTCATAGATCGTGCCACGAAGCTGTTTTTCCTGAACCGTTTTCTGGCGTTTCGATAGCGCCCGCTCAAGAAGTTCGTCATGCTGCGTCACCTGCAGATGAACCAGCCGCACCCCGATTCCGGCGATCCAGAACCCGAAGAACACAAGGACCAGCGCAAAGCGCGTCGCGATTGTCTGCGCCGTATTCGGTTTTCCTTTTTTTATGACTCTGCGTTTCGCCATTTTTGGTCACCAATCCCGTTATTTCCCGGTTTTCGTAATTCTTCGTTCGCGCGTCTCAAAGGACGCTGCCGGCGCTTTTTCGACCTTTTCGATCTTGCGATCACGCTCATTGGCAGCGACTGCTTTCGGCTTCTCGACCGGCCGTGAATCGACCGTTTTGACGATCAACGGATTTGAAACCACAGGCTGCGGCGCGGTGACCGCGGCGATATTGAGAGCCGTCGCATCGACCAATCCGATTTTTCGCGCCGACTTGCGGATCTCGGCGGGTGCCATCGCGACTTCACGGTTAAGCAGCAAACGGCGCTTTTCGGCCTCGAGGTCGGCGACCTTCTTCTTCAGTTCCGAATTCTGCAGACAATAGTTGATCGATGCAAAGTGGGTTTTGGCAGCAAACAAAAATCCCCCGACAAGAACGGCCCCGCAACCGACAACGGTCAGCAAGAATTTCCAGGACGGCGCTTCGCTTTCGCGCCGGACGATCGATTTTTTCGGTTGATACTTTTTGGTCACGCTCTTCTTACTCCTTACTTCAACTTCTTGCAAACACGAAGCTTAGCGCTTCTGGCCCGGGGGTTTTGGGCAATTTCAACGGCGGTCGGCAGAATCGGCTTCCGCGTCAGGATCTCAACCGCCTTTACGGCTCCGCAAACGCATTGGGGCATACGCGGCGGACATGAGCATCGTCCTGAATACTTCTGAAAAGCATGTTTGACGATTCTGTCTTCGAGCGAGTGGAACGTGATCACGGCCAATCGCCCGTCGGTTTTCAAAATTTCAATCGCGTCGGCGATGAATGACTCAAGAACTTCAAGTTCGCCGTTGACCGCGATGCGCAGCGCCTGAAACGTGCGCGTTGCCGGATGGATCTTGTCCTTCGGCGATCGCCCGATCGCCTTTTCAACTGTCTCGGCGAGTTCTTTGGTCGTCGTCACCGGCTCGCCGATCTCGCGTTTCCATACGATCCGCCGCGCGATCCGCCGCGAGTTCCTTTCCTCGCCAAAGGTATAGATCAGATCGGCGATCTCGGTTTCCGTCATCCGGTCGAGCATTTCGGCCGCCGTTTCGATCTCCGGATCGGGGTTCATCCGCATATCGAGCGGCGCGTCGAAGCGGAAGCTGAAGCCTCTTTCAGGGCTGTCGAACTGAAGCGACGAAACTCCGAGATCGGCGATCACGCCATCGACTTTTTCGGTCACGACCGATCTCAGATCGGCGAAGTTTGCGTGATGAACGACAAGCCTGTCGGCGACATCCTTGAGTCTCTTTTTCGCGTATCCGATCGCCGTCAGGTCCTGATCGATGCCTATGACTTTCACCGTCGGATCGGAATCGAGGATCGCGCGGGCATGTCCGCCAAGCCCGAGCGTTGCATCGACGATCGTCCCGTTGGCTACCGGGGAGATCCATTCCGCGGTTTCGTCGCGCAGGACCGAAAGATGCAGATTTTCGATTTCTTCCGACATTCAAAGATCCCGTTTTTGAGACAGAAATATCCTGTGAAGTCCGAAATGCGACTCCCGAATTTACCGAATTGTAGTTGTTCCTTGTGTTACGCGGTTCGCAGGTTAGTTAATGTTTGTCCGTCCGACTTTTTGCTCCGCGTAAATACCGTTCCTTGTAACTTGGCAGTGCTTAATGCTTAAGAAATTGTTCGTAGATTTCCGACCGTCCAACGCTCTTTTTTGGACATTTCTCCCAAGTGCAAGCAGTTTACTGCCATTCTGAGTTTCATGTCAAGCGAATTTTTATACAAGTGTTTAATTTATCGAAAAATCTTAAACATTTTTCGAAGGCGGGATTTTACGGCATTTGGAGCCAGGGTTACGCGCGTATTGTCGTCGGATTCTCGTATATAGTCGCCAGAGTTACGCGTTTAGTCGTCAGAGTTACGCGTTTACGCGTGAGACGTCAGAGTTACGCGTTTACGCGTGAGACTTCAGAGTTACGCGTTTACGCGTGAGACGCGTCGCGCCTCATCAACCGACAAACCTGTCTGCGCGCGTCGGGCGCCAGAGTGTGCGGGAGCATTCCAGATTGTGCAAACGACGCCGACATTCCGATTTGCCGGTCACTATCGTTCCCGGTTCTGACATTGCGCGAGTTCCAACCTCTAGTTTGCCGGTCACTATCGTTCCCGGTTCTGACATTGCGCGTGAAGCAAATCACTGCTCACTCAGTTCCTCGACCGTGACGATGATCCCGAATCCGACATCGTTTAGTTGTTCGATGCGCCGGACTTCGCTGTCGTCTTTTGCGATCCAGAGTCTGACCATCCTTCCGGGAACGCCGGCTTCGCGGATCATGAGGACGGACTTCAGCACCCAGCAATAGGTTCCGTCGATCGCGCCTTCGCCGGCGACCTCGATTGACGGCCCGCCGAGAAGTTCGTCGAACCGATTTTCGCGATCCGTAAATCCGAGCATCGATGGTGCGACGAACTCGCTGTCAGTCGCTTTCGAAATCGCCGCGAAGCCGTCGGCCGATGCTGGCGGCGCGGTCACTGAGCCATCGTCGGCGGTGAGCTGAAACGCTCCGTCGAGGCCAGTCACCTTTCCGCTTTTCGGCCTCTCTGAACCGCCCGGAGTCGGCGCGAAGTTGGCGAAGAATCCCGGCATGTCGCGGTTCGCCCAGTCCGGGACGAAAACCGTCGGCTCAAAAGTGAGCGGCACGGTCGCCCACTCGAAATCAAACTGCTTCGCGCCCGTTTTGGCGAGCCGGAAACCGACGCGGCGGGATTGAACCGTTCCTGAAGTTCCGAGTTCGTCGGAACTTGGACTGGCGGAGTATTCGGTTGAAACGGTCAACCGCGAAGTCGTCACCGTGCCTGAGACTGTCGCCTTTCGGAGCCCCGAATAGCGCTTACGGACGGCAGCCGTCAGTTTGAGAGCATCCGGCCGGCGATCGGGCGGGACTTCGTCGATCGGGTTCGGCCGTGTCGAAAGATCCGGATAAACGGGTGTTTTCGCAACGGGTTCAGGTGGTTTCGCGCATCCGCCGAATAGAACAGTCGCGATAAGCGCGGCGACAACCATCGATCTGTAATAACTCATAATTCGCAGGGGCCGTCATTCATGCGTCAGGCCGAACCAAATCTATCGCAGGAACGGACGCGAATCAACTGCTGGAAAACGCCGCGTTTTGACCGTTGGCTGAACCGATTGGCGGCAGATCGTGTTTGCAAACGCGTCCGATTGCGCTAAAGTTTAGAATTCGCGAAATCCGATGGAAACCTCGTTCTTGCAATTGCTGATCTTCGGAATCATCGTCGCTGCGGCCAATGTCGCCGGCGGGCTGATACTTTTTCCGACAAAGATCCAACGGAATTACAAAAAGTTGCTCAAATACATTCTTGCGCTGAGTGCAGGATTCATGCTGAGCGTGACGTTTATCGAGCTCTTGCCGAAGACGGTCAAGCTTTGGGAATCGCCCGAGAACTCGCCGCATGCCGGCGAAAATTATTATGTTCCGATGGCGCTTTTGTTGGCAGGTTATCTGCTGACGCAATTTTTTGAGCACACGATCGCGCCGCATTTTCATCTGGGCGAGGAAGTTCACTCAAGTCCGCATATCAAACCGGCGTCGGCGTACACCGCGATTGCCGGACTGATGATCCATACGTTTTTTGACGGCGTTTCGATCTCGGCCGCGGCGATGATCGATTCAAGGGTCGGGATCCTGGTCTTTATCGCGGTTTTTCTCCATAAATTCCCTGAGGGATTCACGATCGGCTCGATGATGCTGGCGGCCGGAAAAGGACTTCGCGAGGTGCTGATCACGACATCGGTCGTCGGCCTGACGACGCTCATCGGACTCCTCGCCTTCTATTTTATCGGATCGCGGATCGGATTCTCGCTCGCGTACGCGCTGCCGCTCGCGTGCGGAGTCACGCTTTATGTCGCCGCCAGCGACCTCATTCCGGAAGTCAATCATCACGCCGGCAAACGGCCGCTGGTTTCGCTCTCGGTCTTTGCCGGTGTCGCCGTATTTTTCGCTCTCCATTTCGCCCTCCATTCGGTGCTTGAACGATGAAACCGGGAACCGCGGCGCGTACTTTTCGTATTCTTCCGTGGTTCTGGCAAAATGAATTCGACGATGAAAATCCATACTAACGGTTTCCGGTTTCTGGCAGCGATGCTGGCACTGGTTCTGGCCGCCGCGGCCGCGTCCGGGCAGGCCACCGAACCGTTTTCGCTCGACCGGTCACCGTTGCCGCAGCCGACCGAGCCGGTCAACGATTTTGCTGGCGTACTGAGTCCGGCGACTGTTGAGCGGCTGAACCGCCAGATCAAGGATTTCAAGGCGCGGACGAATCCGCCGGTCGTACTTGCGGTCGCGATCGTCAAGACAACGGACGGGCGGCCGATCGAAGAATATTCGCTGGCGGTTTATCGCGGCTGGAAGATCGGCACGATGAACGACGACAATCCGGGCGCGCTTTTGTTTCTTGCCGTTGAGGATCGCCGATATTTTACGCAAGTCGGGCGCGATCTTGAGGACGAACTTCCGGACGGCGTCGCCGGACAATTGCAGAGGCAGTATCTTGTTCCTGCGCTCAAACAAGGGAATTACGACAAGGGCGTTTCGGATACGATCGAGGCGTATATGCGGACGATCGAGGGAAAGACAGGCGGCCTCTCAACCAATGCGTCGCCAACCCCGACGCCAAACATCCCGAAAGGAAACGCTTATCCGCTGAGCTCGATCTTTTGTTGTCTTGTGACGCTGCTCGTCGTTTTCCTCGTGATTTCGTCGATCGTCGGTAGATTCCGCGGCAAATCGAAAAAAGACCGCGACCGTTGGGGCGGCGGCGGATTCGGAAGTTCCGGCGGTGGCTGGGTGTTCCTCCCCGGCAGCGGCTTCGGCGGGGATTCAAGCTCGTCCTCAAGCTGGGGCGGATCGAGCGATTGGGGCGGCGGATCGAGTGATTGGGGCGGATTCGGCGGCGGCGATGCCGGCGGAGGCGGCGCCGGCGGAGACTGGTAGTATTGGATTTTGGATTTCGGATTTCGGATCAATCCCGTCCTAAACGTTATTTGAAATTGTAAAAAGAGAAAGTCTCCCAGCTTCTCAGAATGCCTTTCGGGGTATCCTTGAGTTGAACAAACAGAAGAGGACTTTCTCGATGAATAATGTAACACTTTTTGCTCAA
>JBGASE010000027.1:0-27129 GCA_044229875.1 Pyrinomonadaceae bacterium
TCTGACAAGCATCGGACTTCTTACTACACCGGTCGCGTCAATTCCCTGCGCGTCCATCTGTCGCAGTCGGGTTTCGGTGCCCGGGTTCCGGAACGGTTCGGATCGCTCGAGACGGCAGGTGACGTCGATCTCGTCACCGTAACGAAGATCGAGTCTCCGATAGTCTTCAGCCATTTCATCGGTATGGCTGGTGGCGAACAACCGGATGTTTCCCGAAGCATCCCGCTGCCCGCGCCCGATGCCGAGCGAGTCGACGCGAAGCTCAAGAAACATGCCGCCGACCGACGGTTCGGGATCCGCGATCAGCCGGCCGCGAACGTCGACGACGCGATCGGCGGCGAGTTCTCCGGAGATGAACATCGAACGGATTCGGTCTGACGATGGCTGTGACGCCCCGAAAACGGCGGCGCCGAAAAGCACGACTCCAAGCAGGATCGCAGTCTTCCGTCCCCGCATTCCGCAAAGTGCGCCGAAACCGAATAGGAGGACGGCGGCCGCGAGCGGGATAAGCGCCGGGATCGGCGGAAATTGTCCGGCGAACATGATACCGGCGGCGAATGCGATGAAAAGCCGGAGACACGGGTAGCATGAGTTACCGCCCGGCGGGTTTGGTGTTTTCATGAGGTCGGTGTCGAAGCCGTTTCAGCGGACTTCAATAAAATGTTCGATCCTGCGAAGCCTGGAGTCGCTCATACCGTCGATAAGGACAAGTTCGGCGACCGATCGGAACGGTCCGGAATCCTGTCGGAAAGCGACGATTTTCTGAGCCATTTTCGGTCCGATTCCAGGCAGTTCTTCGAGCTCCGCGACGGTTGCGCGGTTAAGATCCAGACGCGATATCGCATCTTTTTCTTTGGTCTCAACAATTAAACCCTGTTGTGAATGCTTTTGACATCCAAAAAGCGAGACAATGGCCAAAAATGTTGTAACCGTAAGTTTAAGCGTTACCGTGTAACTGTTGCAATAGCTACGCTTATGAGGTTGCATATATCAATTGTCGAGGTCGTGTGCAAAATGTTAAAAGTTCATTAATTTGCAACACTTAACATTGTGGAAAAGCCGATTTCCACAGAGTTTTCCACAGGAATCTGTGGAAAACTGTGGAAAACCGTGAGCGGCTCAATTCTCCATTTCATCCATATCAGCGAGATCTTCGTAGGCCTTTTGGAGGATCGGCCGGGCGCGTGTGCTCCCGTCCATTTCACCGATATATCCTTCACGTACCATGGCGTCGAGAATCGCCGCCGCGCGGCCGTAACCGATCCGAAGATGTCGTTGAAGAAGCGAGGTCGAGGCCCGTTTCGCACTCACGACGCTGCGGACCGCATCCCAGAAGAGCGGATCCTTGCGGCCCGGAAGTTCGCCGGAATCGTCGAGTTCTTCTTCCGTCTTGGTGATCGAAGTATCGTACTCGGGCTTGCCCTGTGCCTTGATGTGTTCGACGATCTTGTGGATCTCTTTTTCGTCGACGAAGGCGCCGTGAACACGCACCAACTGTGACGTTGCCGGCGGCAGAAACAGCATGTCACCGCGTCCGAGAAGGCGTTCGGCGCCGTTGGCATCGATGATCGTCCGCGAATCGACCTTCGATGAAACCCGAAAACTGATCCGCGCCGGAAAGTTCGCCTTGATCAGCCCGGTGATGACATCGACCGACGGACGCTGCGTCGCAAGGACAAGGTGTATCCCGACCGCGCGAGCCATCTGCGCGAGACGCGTGATCGATTCCTCGACCTCTTTCCCCGAAACCATCATCAGATCGGCAAGTTCGTCAATGATGATGACGATGTACGGAAGCGTCGGATACGGGTTGCCGTCATTGTCGAGTTCGCCGGCCGCGATCCGTCGTTTGATCTCGGTGTTGTAACCGTCGATATTGCGGACGCCCCAACTCGCCAGATCTTTGTAACGCCGCTCCATCTCTGAAACGGCCCAACGCAAAGAAATCGCGGCACGCTTCGGATCGGTGATGATCGGCGTCGCGAGATGTGGTATATCGGCATACACGCCGAGTTCAAGACGCTTCGGATCGACCATGATGAATTTCACTTCATCAGGTTTCGCCTTGTACAGGATCGACACGACGAGCGTATTGACGCCGACCGATTTCCCCGCGCCGGTCGCTCCGGCGATCAGCAAATGCGGCATTTTCGCAAGATCCGCGACATAATTCAGACCGTCGATCGTCTTGCCGAGTGCGATTGTCAGCAATCCGTTCGATTCCTTGAACTTGCGCGATTCGATCACTTCGCGAAGCTGGATCGTTTCACGTTCGCGGTTCGGAACCTCGATCCCGACATAAGCCTTTCCCGGAATGCGGTCGATGCGGATCGATTCCGCTTTAAGGGCAAGGCACAAATCGTCTGACAGCCCGGTCACCCGTGAGTATTTCACCCCGGGATCGGGCTTGAATTCGTAAGTGGTCACGACCGGTCCCTGGCAAATATGCATGACGCGGCCGTTGACGTTGAATTCCTTCGTCTTTTCGGTCAGCTCCTGCGCGATCGCGAGCAGTTCCTCGTCCTTTTGTTCGATCCGCGGCGAGGCCGGGATCAGAAAATCGGTGACCGGAAGGTTGTAATCCTCATACGAACGTTGACGTTTTGCGGGCGGCTCTTCGTCGAAGTCGTCGGCTTCGGTTTCAAGTTCGACCGCCTCAAGATCGCCGGTATGCCTGACGGGTGAAATCGGTATCTTTTCACTTTCGGCGATCAGATCCTCGACCGGCGGATCGTCATCAATCCGAATCGGTTCCTCCGCCCCTGATATCGTCGGCGGCGCGATTTCTTCCTCCGGTCCAACGGCTTCAGGCTCCGCGATCGTTTCGGTTTTTTGCTCTTTCTCAACAAACAACGGCTCGACCGAATCCCGGATCTTGACCGTTTTGGCCGGAAACGGGATTGAATCTCCGGCCGAAATCGATGGCTTTTCTTTCTTCGGCTCCGGAATCTGGGGTTCAGAGTTCCGCACGACTTCCGGTTCACGGCCGGCACGCCGCGCACGCCAGTCGGCAAGTCTGATGCCGAAATTCTCGAACCCGAATCGGAAACTGCCGACGAACGAGCCGAGCGACAAATTCGTGATCAAAATAAGCGCTGCCAGCGCGATCGCCGCCAGCAGAATGATCGTTCCGACGTCTCCGAGAAGACTTGAGAGCAACCCCGCGAAAAACTTACCGACGATACCGCCATTCAAATCGAAAATTCTCACGAGACTCGAAAGGGCAGCGACAAAAACCAGATAACCGATAATATGTCCGACCGAAACGCGAAGATCGTCGGCCCGGAAGACCCGCCACGCCATCAGCGCGATGAGCGCCGGTAGAAGATAGGAAATGACGCCGACGGCAGAAATCAGAACCTCGGCGAAATTTGCGCCGACGACGCCAACCCAGTTCTGAGTCTTTTGCGCGGACGCCGTGTTGAAAGTCGGATCCGCGCCGTTGTAGGAAACGAGACACAGAAAAACCAAGAGCGCCACGGCTGCGAGGATGACCGCAATGACCTCGTTCGTGCGCGAATGCGTCTTTCGTGTTTCGCTCTTTTTTCTAACCGCCGTCGCCATCTTATCCGCCTTTCTTGAAAATCAGATACTCCTTGATGAATTCGTCGATCCCGCCGTCGAGCACCGAATCGACATCGGTAACTTCAAATTTCGTTCGCGTGTCCTTCACGAGACGATACGGATGAAGAACGTAGTTCCGGATCTGTGAACCGAACGAAATATCGGCCTTTGACGCCTCGAGTTCAGCCGTATCGGCCCGTCGTTTTTCGAGCTCGAGTTCATAAAGCTTCGACCGCAAAACCTGCATTGCGACCGCCCGGTTCTGGATCTGCGAACGCTGGTTCTGACAGGTCACGACGATATTCGTTGGCAAATGCGTGATCCGAACCGCCGAATCGGTGACATTCACGTGTTGTCCGCCTGCTCCCGATGAACGGTAAGTATCGACACGCAGATCCTTTTCCTGAATATCGACCTCGATATTCTCATCAATTTCCGGCGAAACGAAAAGCGACGCAAAGCTTGTTTCCCGGCTCCCTCCAGAATTGAACGGCGAGATTCGGACAAGCCGGTGGACGCCGGCTTCGTTTGCCAGAAGCCCGTAAGCGTAGTCGCCTTCGACGCGAAAGGTCGCGCTTTTTAATCCGGCTTCGCTCCCTGATTGTTCGTCGATTATCTCGACCCTAAAACCTTTGCGTTCGGCCCAGCGCAGATACATTCTCAGCAGCATCTGCGCCCAGTCCTGAGCGTCGGTTCCGCCGGCGCCGGCCTGAATCGAACAGATCGCGTTGTTCGGATCGGTTTCGCCCGACAAAAGGCTCTGCGTTTCAGCCTCGGCGACTTTAGAATCCAAACGCGACAGAAGCGCTTCAAGTTCCGCCAACGATGCCGGATCCGATTCGGCGAATTCGATCAGCACCTCGGCATCCGAAAGCGAGTTCTGAAACTCGTCCTGGAGCCCGAGCGCCCGTTCGAGACGTGATCGTTGCTGAACAATTTTCTGCGCGCGCTCCTGATCGTTCCAAAAATCAGGCTCGGTTATTTGTCTTTCAAGATTTTCAAGTTCGGTCCGTTTGCGGGGAGCGTCAAAGAAACCTCCCGAGTTGTTCGACCTTAACTCTTAATTGCTCGGATTTTGATTGAAGTTCAGATAATTCCATTTTATTTAAATTTGAGAATTGCAGCCGTTCGTCATTGGTAGCGACCCGGATCCCGCAATATCGGTCGGGTTCGATCTCATATCAAGAAAAACGATCAGGGCAGCATTAATTTTATACCACAAAACGCCGTCATGAAGCCGCATCCCTGGATCGACCGAAAAAGGGCACGATCAAGACGAAAATCGCAATCACCGAACAAATGATCGCCCAGGCATCACCGAACGTTGAATAAATCGTCAGTCCGGATACGATCGGATCGACGCGCCACGCACGCACGGACTCTTCAAATGCCGGCGGAGAATCGAGAACCGCCCCGTCAGGCGTTATCAGCCCGGTAATTCCGACATTCGTCGTGCGGATCACCGGCCGACCGGTTTCAATCGCACGAAAAACCGTATTTGCAAGATGCTGGCGCAATACCGGCGTGTTCCCCAGATATCCGTCGTTCGTCATTTCGATCAGAAAATTCGCGCCGCCTCTGGTGTATTGAGCCGAAAGACCTCCGAAATGCGATTCGAAGCAGATCATGACTCCGGCCTTGGCACCGCCGACGGGCAACAGATCATATTCCGTTCCGCGTTTGAAGTTTCCGACGAATGCCGGCATCCAACTCGCAACCGGCTCGGGAAACGGGATGAACTCGCCGAATGGCAGCAGGAAAATCTTGTCGTATTGACCGACTTTCGCGCCGCTGTCGTTGAGCAACACGGCCGAATTCATCAGCTGCTTGCCGTCGCTGCTGCGTTCCGCGGAGTTGAACAGAATTCCGGTGCGGTTGCGTTCCGCGAATCGCCGAAAATACTCGCGCAACCGCTCGTCCTCGCCGTATTGGAACATCATCGGCGATTCCGGAAACACGACAAGCCGCGGCGAGGCGTCGCCCGGCGGCAAACGTTTCAACTCGATCCCGGCAAGTTCGACATGACGATCGAGCAGCGCTTCGTACTTTTCGATCGTCAGTCCGTCCATCGGAACGTTCGGCTGAACCGCGACGATCGTAAGGTTTCCGACCGATCCGTCGCTTGTCCGTCCGTCGCGTGCGCCGGCAAAGCCGAAATATGCGAGCCCTGAACCGGCGGCGAGCGCGGCGACAGCGAGAAAGATCTCAAGTTCGAAGTGGCGGCCCGATTCGGTCCGGTTTCCGCGATAGACGAGCAAGGTCATCACCTCTCTGAATTCAATCAGCGAAGTGAAAAACGCGTTCACGGCGAGAACAAAAAAACTGACCGCGTAAACGCCTCCGATGCGCGCGAGTTCGATCGCCGACGGCCTGATGAACGCGAGCGAATAGCCGACGGCGTTCCAGTTGTTGCCGGTCACCCACATTCGGAGAAACTCTGCGGCCGTCCAGAACAGCGGGACAAACAACAGTCCGACGATGCCGTAACGACGCCTTGCAACGCCGTAAAGCACGGCAAACACCGCCGGAAACAGACCGGCCGCCGCCGCCACGCCGAGCATTACGAAATAAACCGGTATCGCCGGCAGGTGAGCATACGTGATCGGCGCAAAGGTGAGCCACCAGCAGGTCCCGAAAAAAAAGACCGTTCCGTAGATCCAACCGACCGAGAATGTTCGGCGAAGGCAATCAGACTCACGTCTGATCGCGATCAAAAGAGGGATCAATGCGACGTAGATCAACCAGGCGTAATCGAAATCAGGGAACGCAAAAACTGAAAGCAACGCCGAAAGTACTGCCAATACAGCATTTGGCAGCGCCGGAATCGCTGATTTTGCAAACCGAAGTAACCTCATCGAGGCTTCATTCTATCAAATGCCGCCCTGATCAAGACATCCTTTCCCGGCCGACTGCCTGAATTTCGTTCATTTTGACCGGGCATCGTTCAGGCTGATTTGTCAGTTTGACCGCGATACAAAATTTGTCAGCGGAAAATGACGGAAATTGTCAGACGACTTTTCGCGGCTGAGTGAAAATCAGTCAGATTGATCTGACTCTTGGAAATCCGTGCTTCTGGCTCTCGGTTCATTGGCAGGCATCTTGTCCTGGCAAAGTAAACTCAGTAAATACGGGATTTAAAAGAAGGAGAGCCCGATTCTTTCGAATCAGGCTCATAATCGGAAGGACAACTGAAGGAACGCTCGGAAGGTGGTCAAGCGCAGTGGCAAACCGCGCTCGGAGAAGTGTTGGCGGCGGGGTCTTGAATAAACTGCATCAAGCTAGCCGGTTCTTACTAATGCACATCGCGTGCCACAGTCATTTTGATTGCCGTATTCCGGTTCGGACCCTTCCCGCACAACCCCAACCCGTTTATTCACAGCATTTACAAATGTTTCGATTTCAACGCCGGCGAGACGGTAAAACCGCCGAATCAACGCAGACAACGATTCGGCTTACACTATTTGGTAGTCGGTGATTTGAGCGCACGGCTCGGCCGCGGGATTTCGGGCCAAAAGCTGCGTTTTGCGGTATCGAAATAGTCCCGTTCCGAACGTCGATGGATCGAAAAAATTGGGGCGGCAGGATCATCGAAAATGAATTCGGGGATTCCGAACGATCCGGAATCCCCGATTGAAGTTGGACATTTGATCAACTATTTGGACGAACATCGTTCGACCAACCGCTGAACGCCTTGAACGTCTTGGTTTTCGGGGTCAATCTCCTGCGCCGATTTCAGATAGTTCTGCGCCTGAAGGCAGTCTTTTCGCTCAACGTAGATCTTGACCAGCGCGACGTACGCATCAGTCAGCCGATTGTCCCAAAAGAGCGCGGTCTTAAGCGAACTGACCGCCTGATCAACATCGGTCCGACGTAAATGGATCATCCCGAGCAGATAATAACTTTCGGCACTCATCGGCTCGCTCACCAACACGCGGCGGAGAACATCCATCGCCTCATCGTCCCGGCCGTCACGATAGTGCTTACGGGCCTGGTTCAGTAATTTCTCCGTTTCGTTCTCGGGCGTCGGCGTCGGCGTCACCTGACGTTTGATCAGGATCACGCTGACAAAGTCCTTGCGTGCCGGCTGCGCCACGCGCAGACCGATGCCGTCAACGGTTTTCGCACGCGACCATTCAACCTGAAGCTTCGCGTAACGGTCGCCGGCGACCAGAAACTGTCGAGCCATGTTGTCGAAATCGGCCGCATTCGGCTCTTTCAGAATCTCGGCGGCCTTCGCCAACAGAAAATACGCCTCGCCGTCTTTTGGCGCGATTGCCAGCACGGGGCGCAGTTGCTGCGCGGATTCGGTGAATTCGTTGTTCAGAAACAGCGCAAATCCGTAATTGAATCTGACCTCGGCCGCATCGGGCGCGGATTCGAGCGCTTTTTTCAGATGCTCGATGCCTTCAGCGATCAGCGCCGACGCCTTCGCCTTATTCTTTTTCTCGGCCCGTGAAGCCTGCACGGCGATCGCTCCGAGCGAGTTGTAAACGCTCGTCAGCTTGAGATCTTCGGCAAGCGGCCTCAGCACCGCCAGCGCCTGTTCGTGGTTCTGCTGCTGCCAATGGATGATTCCCGTATAAAACGCCGCTTCGGCATACTGAGACGCTTCGGCCGGAATCCGCGCAAACGCATCGATCGCTTCCGGCAGTTTCTGATTCGTCAGGTAAAAATGTCCGAGTTCGAGAGCCGCGTCCGCGTAAACTCCGCCCTTGGTCTTCTCATCCTCGGCATAGATCCTGATCGCGTTCTTGAGATAACCCTCGCGCGAGCCGATGTCCGATTCAGCCGTCAGAAGCCCTTTGATATAAGCCTCAAAAGCGCGGGCAGGAACCTTGTTTGCCTGTTCGACAAAGTCGTTCAGACGGAACGGCAACGCCTTGTCACGCTGATAAAGGATCTGATAAGCCATCTGACCCTGGATCTTTTGCAAATCGAGCAACGGATCGCTGAGATTGATGTCGCGCGTGATCTTGCGACCGTCGGGAAACTCTTCGCTCAAAAATCGTCCTTCATTGACCCTGATTATCTTCGCTGTAACCGTGATCAGCGCGCCGTTGTCCGATTGCGAAATAACGTATCGGCCGGCGATCAAAAGCGTCGCCTTCGATTCGCGCGCGAGTTTGAGCGCCGTCGCCAGACTCGGCAAAACAGTCAGCGGAACACGCAAACGCTGTTGGATGATCTTTCGTTCGTCATTGGCGACGACGTTGAGACTGGGAACCTTCAGCAGATCCGACAACGATGACGCAAAGCTTTCACCGACCCATGCGAATTCAGGTTTGCCAGACGCGTTCTCGAACGGCAGGACAAGAACCGTATCATTTTGATTGGTCTGTGCCGGCACGGCGGCCGCCAAAAGCAGTAAAAGGATAATAAAAAATGGCTTTCTAAACATCAGTGTTAATAGTTAAACGAACTCAACCGGCAGTTTGATTCGAAAAATGGTCCGTTCAAAAAAATAAATACGCCGAAGCGAGTCAATTTGGATGCGATTCCGCAGACAAAAGATGGATTAAACCGCATAAGACGCCACACTCGCTTAAGGCCAACAAACATCAAATGTTCAATTCTACAAACTTCGAATCGCTATTAAAACCCCGATCACGAAAAAGAAATTTTATCGCCCGCCAAATACGCGAAAAACGCTAAAACACCCAAATCGGAACAGGACGTCACCAATCCGGGGCCGGGCGACATCCCTGCTGCATTATCATCCAATTTGCGCCAAATCACGCAAGCGCGTGATCGCCCACTTGTTTTCGCGTTTTTAGCGTTTTTCGCGGGCGATGTTTCGATGGATCGAGAGATTTGATTGCCCGCCAAATACGCGAAAAACGCTAAAAAACTCAAATCGGAACAGGACGTCACCAATCCTTGGCCGAACGACATCCGTGCCGCATCCAATTTACGATCGCCGACTTGCTTTCGCGTTTTTAGCGTTTTTCGCGGGCGATGTTTCGATGGATCCAGAGATTCGATTGCCCGCCAAACACACGAAAAACGCTAAAAAAATCGAATCGGGACGAGACGTCGAAATGCCGCGGCCGGGCTTTCGCGTTTTTAGCGTTTTTCGCGGGCGATGTTTTTCTTGTCAAAGACGGATCTTGATCCCGCCGTTGAAAACGCGGCCTTCGGTATGCGTGTAAATCTCGGCAAATGTCGGGTTCTGATATGGCGGTATCACGACTGGACCAAAGCGGCCCTGACGCGTATCGGTGACGTTTTCGGCATTGATAAAGAGACTGAACCGGCCGAAATTCTTCTCGCCGAAAATCCCCGCGACCCAAAAACCGCGGACTTTGGATCGGTCGCTCAGAAACTGGCTTCCGGTGTAATAAGCTTCGAATCCGAGCTTGAAATCGTCGTGTTTTTCGACCAACAGTGCCGAATTCAATTTTCCGCCGGGCGTCAGCGGAAGTCGTTGATTGCTGTCGAGATATTTCGCCTTCGCGTTGAGGTAGGTGTAGCCGGCGAAAAGTTTGACGATGTCGTAACTCATGCGGATGTTGGTCTCAAAACCGAGCGATCTGACTGGTTTCACGGCATTCGAAAAGGCATAAAGCCCGTTCGCGTTACGGTTGAGAACGAGCGGATCTTCGATCTCGGTGACAAAGAACATCTGATTGATCGAGTAAGAGAATTTCTCGCCGACCTGATCCTTGAAATTCACGTCAAACGTCCCGCCGCGACTGCGTTCAGCCCGGAGCGAATTGCCGATCGGCAAAACATTCCGAAAAAGCAGTGTTTCGGCTTCTTCGGTAAAGACGCTCGGGGTCTTGTACCCCAATCCGAAACTCGCGCGGCTGCTGAGATTCTCCGAGAACCGATAAAGAACTGAAATCCGCGGCAGGACAAAGGATCCGTAACCGGCAACGCGGTCGATTCGGAGTCCGGCCTCGACCGAAAAGCGATCGGTGACGTCGAAACTGTCCTGCACGAATCCGCCGAAGGTCGATCGGCTCTCGTCCCGCGGCGCCGATGCCTGAGACACCGTAATGGATTCATCGAAACGATCATAAACGGCGTTGAAACCGGCAACGACGGTATGTTTTCCGATCGGCCGGAAATATGAAATGTCGGTGTACGAATTAAACTGACTCCCCTCGAACCGGTAATCGGGCACTCGGATCACGCGGTTGAAGAATGCCAGACTCTGCTTTGCCGTTATCCGGCCGCCGTCAGCAAAGTCGCGGTCGAACTGGACGGTGGTGACGTTTCTGAGCGTTTCGTTATCTTCAAAATACCGGTGCAAGTCATCGGCTCGGTCTCTGATGACAAAGACATCGCCTCCCTTTCGCGACTGAAGCGTTGTCGAATTGCCGATCATCAGACGCGTCTTGTCATCCGGATAAAAGAAAAGCCGCGGATTGGCGTTGAACGATCTCGTCAATGGAAGCTCGGTAAAATCATCGCCGTCGGCGTCATATTCGCGCTGAAAATTGACCGTTCCAAGAAACGTGTATGCGAAACGATCGAATCGCCGCGTGTTGAAGATCGAAAAATCCGTTCCGAGCGCCGAGGTCTGATTGAATATCATCGACGTTACAGGCTCTTCCTCGGGTTCCTTGCTGATGAAGTTGACGACGCCGGCGATCGCGCCCTGACCGTAAAAAGTCGATGACGCGCCCTTGATGATCTCGATCTGTTTGAGATCGAGCGGCGGGATATCGAGAATGCTCTGACTGCCGGAGAACCCGCCGAAGGCCGGGAATCCGTCTTTCAGGATCTGCGTGTAACGCCCGTCAAGTCCTTGTATCCGTATGCTTTGCGTGTAACTCGTCGCCGAAGTCTGCTGGACCTTGATGCCGGTGCTTTCGTTGAGGATCATCGACGCGTTCGACGATCGCATGCTGCTCTTTTCATCGACCTCCTCTTCATCGATCGCTTCGACGCGCGTCGGCGTGTCTTCGATCTCGCGTCCGGTCCTCGTCGTTTTGACGATCACTTCGCCGGCCTCGAAAGAAACATGGATAAAGACGACAATATCGCCGGCTTGGGGCCTCGGAAATGTGATTTTGAGCTCCTGCGTTTCATAGCCGGCTGAAAACACCTCGATCACCTGTTCGCCGTCCGGCACGTCTGCAAGAACGGCGACGCCGTCGGCATCCGTCACGGCGCGGATCTGAGTCTCCTTTACCGAAACCGCGGCACCGGCGACCGCGGCCTTTGTTTCGTCATTGCGGACGATTATTCTGACCTGGTTTGTCCCGGTCTCCTGCGCCAGTACGACGCCGACCGCAAGCGCGATCAGAAGCGCGTGAAAAATCAAGAATCTCTTCATGGTAGTTCCCTTTTGTTGATTGCTGAGAAAAACAATGCCGGCTTCCGAATCGGAAACGGCAATCGGACAACAAACGCGAACTAGATTCGGAGGGAACTGAAACGTAGATAAAGCGGAGCGGAGATGTCCGGCGGTCGGCCGCGACTAATGCTTGATGCGCGGTTGAAGGCTAAAAAGATCCGCGCAGAATTCATCGGGCCGACCGACGATGCAAGCTCGGGTGACGAACTGTTTATCGGCGACCGAAACTGCAACGCCGTCTCCGAATCGATTACAGGACAGCATTCGTCCGACTCGGCCTCGGCGCGATCCGATTCCCGGTCATCGCCTACAACTGCGTGTTCCGAAAAACAATCGTCGGAAGCGACGGAGCAGATCGCCAAACAAGTTGTCGCCGACCCGAAGATCGACGCCGTCAGCAAGATCGCCAATACTTTTGTTTGAATTGCGGAAAGACTCGGCACCGCCGTCAGTATAGCAAAACAGGCCCGTTGAATGGTTTGGAACGGTGGGTCAAAATAACGCTGAAAAAGAAAAAACCGCACCATCGCGATGCGGTTTAACTTAAATATGGTAGTCGGTACGGGATTTGAACCCGTGTCGCCGCCGTGAAAGGGCGGTGTCCTAGACCCCTAGACGAACCGACCGAAAGTGATGAATCGATTCCGTTACTCAATGCGAGTCGGTATACGTTCAACCTGACTTTCAAATATCGCTCAACAAAAAAGCGAAGGATAAGACTAGCGCAACAGCTTTTTTCTTGTCAACCCGACTCGTTGGGATCAAAGATAACGCGGCCGGTTCTTGGTAACATTCGCCGGCATTGCAGAAACGCGCACGAAGTAAGCGTGCCCGCCCGCAACGCGAGTGATCCGTTGTCTTCCGTCTTTGGAATCGCCACCACAAGCCTCGGCCGCTCGGCGGCCGCTCCCCCCTAATTTGAGCGGAGTTCCGCATTGCGGCGAGTTTGGGGAAAAGACAAACGTAGATGATAATACCTAGAATTGATGCAAGCACAGAGTTCAGTGCAGAGTGCAGAGTGCAGAGTGCAAAGTGCAGAGTGCAGAGTGCAAAACGCAGAGTGCAAAGTGCAGAGTGCAGAGTGCAGAGTGCAGAGTGCAAAACGCAGAGTGCAGAGTGCAGGGTGCAGAGTGCAAAGTGCAAAACGCTTGAAACGCGAGCCATGGTGAATCCCCGGTTCGATAATTGGTCCATTGTCAATTATCATTTGTCCGCTCTGCACTCGGCACTCTGCACTTTGCACTCTGCACTCTGCCCTGCCCTGCAGGTGATTTTATGAAACGTGTCTTTCTGATCGATTCGATGTCGCACATTTTTCGGGCGTTTTTCGCGCCGATGGGAATGCGCCAGGAGCCGTTGCGGAACTCGCGCGGCGAGGTTACGCAGGCGGTTTTCGTTTTTACGAACATGCTCCGGAAGCTTTTGTCGGATGAAAAACCCGACTACATCGCGGCCGTTTTCGATTCTCCCGAAAAGACGTTCCGGCATGACTCATATGCCGATTACAAGGCGAACCGCGCCGAGATGCCGGACGATCTGGCGGCGCAATTGCCGTACATCATCCGCGTCTGCGAAGCGCTGAACATTCCGATCCTTCGTGTGCCGGGGTTCGAGGCTGACGACATTATCGGCACGCTTGCCTACAAGGCGGACGAACAGGGGCTTCAGGCCGTGATCGTTTCGAACGACAAGGATCTTTGCCAGCTCGTCCGCGACCCGAACATCGTCTGTATGCGGCAAAACTCGCAGAATCTCAAGCGAAAGGTTCCGGTTCCGCCGATCGAATATTGTGACGAGGCCTGGGTCGAGAACAAATTCGGAGTTCCGCCGACAAAGATCATCGATCTCCTCGGGCTGATGGGCGACGCGATCGACAATATTCCCGGCGCTCCGGGCATCGGCGAGAAAGGCGCGCTCAAACTCGTGCTTGAATTCGGGTCGGCCGAAGGCGCGATGGAAAACGCCGAGAAGGTGACGCACAAGACGTACCGTGAATCGCTCCAGAACAATCAGGAGATCATCAGGCAATCGCTCGAACTCGCGACTATCCATACGTCGATGGATATTGAGCTCGATCTCGACCAGTTGACCCATCGCGAGCCGAACCGGCCGGCGGCGTATCAGCTTTTCCGCGAACTTGAATTTTCGACGCTGATGCGCGAATTCGCCGATTCCGCGCCGCTCTTCGCAAATCTCGGTACCGAGACAGAGCCGGCATCGACCGATCGGCGATACTCGATCGTCCGCAATCGGGCCGATCTCGACAAACTCGTCCGAACGCTTTGGGAGACCGAGCATTGGTCGTTTGAGGCCGACACGTCGAACTCCGATGAAAAAGCGAGCAGTTTCGACAAGCGTCCGCCGGTCGGGATCGCGATCGCGACCGGCGCCGGCGTCTCGCACTACGTCGATCTTGAGAATTTTGCTGAAGGATCGGAGGTCGCGGTCCGGGCGCTGCGCGATATTTTGTCGAACGGGTTTCTTGAGAAGGTGACGCACGACCACAAATCACAGCTCTCGGCGCTCTCCAAGTATTCGATCACGCCAGAGGCCGTCGTTGACGACACGATGATCGCGGCTTACGTCATCGACTCAGGTCGCAAGACCGACCTTGAAAACCTTGCGCAGTTCAATCTCGGGATCGAGGGCGTTTATGAGGTTGCGGAAGGCTGGACAAAGTCGCAGTATTCGACGGCCGAGCGCGCCGACTACGCATTTCAACTGGCGCCGAAATTCCGGCGAAAGATCGAAGAGGACGGTCTGACAAAGGTGTATGCCGATATTGAAATGCCGCTGGTGCCGATTCTTTACGCGATCGAAATGGCCGGCATGAAGGTCGATGTTTACGCGCTCCGGACGTTTTCCGAATTCGTCACCCGCGAGCTCGACGGTTTGAGTTCGCGGATCTTTGCGCTTGCCGGCCGCGAGTTCAAGATCAACTCGCCGAAGCAGGTCGGAGAGGTTCTTGCCGATCTCAACATCGACACCGGACGCAAAACGGCGACCGGGCAGATCTCGACGTCGAAGGACATTCTGACCGAGCTTGCAGAGAACTACGAAATCGCGCAGCTGATCATCGATTATCGCGAACTCGACAAGCTCAAGGCGACGTATTCCGACGTTTTGCCGACGCAAATCGCGTCCGACGGACGAATTCACGGAAAGCTTAACCAGACCGTTGCCGCCACGGGGCGTCTTTCTTCGACCGATCCGAACCTGCAGAATATTCCGATCAGGACCGAGATGGGCCAGGAGATCCGCCGCGCGTTCATTCCGGAATCCGGCAACAAACTGATCTCGGCCGACTATTCGCAGCTCGAGCTTCGGATTCTGGCGCATATCACGCATGATCCGGTGATGATGGAAGCGTATGAAAAAGGCGAAGACATCCACAGCAAGACGGCTCAGCTGGTGTTCGGCGCGACGTCGCCCGAGGATCTGAAGGAAAAGCGGCGGCTCGCGAAGATCGTCAATTTCGGCATCGCGTATGCGGTCGAGGCGTTCGGATTGTCGCAGCGCGTCGGTATTTCAAGGTCTGAGGCAAAAGAAGTTATCCAGAATTATTACAACACTTACAAGGGAATCAAGAAGTTCATGGACGAGACGCCGGAACGCGCCCGCGAACAAGGATTCGTGACGTCGATCTTCGGCCGGCGGCGGTATTTTCCGTCGATCAACGACCGCAACTTCAACGTCCGTTCACGCGCCGAGCGCGAATCGATCAACATGCCGATCCAGGGTTCGGCGAGCGACATCGTCAAGATCGCGATGATCCGTGTCGATGCCGCCCTCAAGCGCGAAAAACTCGCCGCGAAGCTCATCATGCAGATCCATGACGAACTCCTTTTCGAAGCCCCGGAAACCGAAGTCGAACGCGTCTGCTCGATCGTCAAAGCCGAAATGGAATCGGCCGTGGCGCTCGACATCCCGCTCATCGCCGAAGTCGGCGTCGGCGAAAACTGGATGAAAACCAAGTGATTTTCGATTTTCGAATTGCGATTTGCGATTGGGGGATTCCAGATTTCAGGAATTCCATATTTCCGGCAGGTCTTCTCAGACCGTTATCGGAATCACTCGTACTGCGTGCGGCGTTCGATTATGACGCGCCTTTAACGCGTGGAGTTGGAATTTGGAATTCTGGAATTTTGAACTCAATTCCGACGGACTAATTGCCGCTTTTCTGGAATTCGGCGCGGAGCATGAAGCTGCCTTCGGTGACGATGCGGTCGCCGACCTGGACGCCTTCGACGACCGGGAAACGGCCGTTGGATTCGAGTCCGAGCCGGACCGGTCGGACCTCGAATTTTGTCGGATCGCTTGTCGCGACAAATACGATCTGACGTCCGCCCAGATTCTGAACCGCGGTCGCCGGGACGATCGGCATCGTCCGTTCGCCGTCGCCAGTGGCGCCGAACGCGACCTGGACATATGATCCGATCTTCAGCAACCGGCCCGGATTCGCCAATTCAATCCGGACTTGCGCCGTCCGCGTCGATTCGTCAAGCTTCGGATCGATATACGCAATCCGGCCGCGGAAAAGCCGGTCGGGAATCGATTCGGCCGAAATGCTGGCGCCCGATCCGACGGTCAGCCTCGGAAGCTGAGCTTCGAAAACCTGCGCGACGACCCAAACTTCCGAAAGATCGGTGACCCGCAGAAGTTCCTTGTTTGCTTCGATGATCTCGCCGGGATTCGCTGCCCGGGCGGTGATCGTCCCGGACGACGGCGAGACGACAGCGATCTCGGAACTGATTTGCGAAACCGACCGCAGTGCGTCGATCCGCGACGCCGGCATTCCGAAAAGCATCAGCTTCTGACGAATCGCAGCCCGTTCCGATTCCGCGTTGCGCAGCATATTCGATGCTTCTTCAAGCTCTGAACGTGTTTCCTGGCTGACGCCGAGCAGCTTCTCGGCGCGCGCCAACCTCTTTCGCGACTCCTCGGCCTCGGCCTCGGCCGTTTTCAATTTCGTCGAATCCTGTTCGAGCTCTTCCTTCGACGCGGCGCCGATCCTGACAAGCTTCGTCGTCCGATCGTATCGTTTCCGCATTTCGTCGAGCACGGCTTCGGCCGATTTGAGCTGTTTTTCGGCTGCATCATACTCGGTCCGTCCGGGCTGATTTATCGTCACCAGCCGGCGCCGGCGTTCAAGATTCTGGCGGGCATTTGAAACTTCGTTCGAAAGCGCGACATATCGCGACTGCGCATCGGCAAATTCGTCGCTGAAGATGATCGCCAGCGTCTGCCCTTTTGAAACGTTATCGCCGAGCTCGGCGTTCAGCTTGCGAACGACGCCGCCGGCAAGCGTCATCACCGGAGTTTCGCGGTAGGAATTCGGCTGAACGGTGCCGTTTGCGGAATTCAGTTCGCTCTCTTTCGCGAGTCCTTCGCCGACGGTTTCGACCTTGATCCCTGATCTTTCGAGCTGATCGGCCGGGATCGTAACCGTATGACCGGCCGCGATTTCACCTTCGGCCATCGGTTTGTCGTCAAACGTGATCGAACGCGGCGCCGGAACGGGCTGGCCGGCACTTCCGCCGAAAAGCATCCGCCACGTGATCAATCCGCCGGCGACAACGACAAGCAGCCCGACGCCGATCACGACGAACTTCAACTTTGAACCATGCCCGTTGATCTGTTCTTCACTCATTTCTTCGTCAAAGCCTCCTCATTTACGGCTTTCATGATCGCGATCCGCGCCAAATATGTTTCGAGACAGGCGTCGATATAACCGTTTTCGATCTCAATGAACCGATGATGTTCGGCGATGTAGTCGAGCAGCGTTTTCGACCCAAGTTCGTAAGATTGGCGGACGACCGAGAGATTGGCGGTGGCCTGATTGCGGACGCCGACGCGATAGATTTCCATCGCCCGCGCCGCCGAGCGATACATGACGTACGCCGTCGCGACATCGTTTTTGACAGCGAGTTCGCCAAACTCGCGGCGCCGGCGGGCGGCCTCGCGTTCGGCCGTAAAGGCCTCGATCATTCCCTGATTCCGGTTCCGCACGGGCAGTGTGATCCTGACGCCGAACGTGAAGAAGTTCATCGTCGATTCGATCGGCCGCAGCGCGCCGCCGTCGACGACTCCCTGAAGCGGAAAACCGGTGCGCATCCGCTGATAGCCGGCCATTACCTCGGCGTCGGGTTTTGACTCGACGCGCGCCTGTTCGATCCTCGCTTCGGCCAGCGATTCGATCAGCCTTGCTCCGCCGAGATCGGGACGAAGCCTCAGCGCTTCAGCCACGGCGACGTCTTCCGGTTTCAGGTCAAACAAAAGATTGTCGAAGTTGCCACGTAGCAGAATCGGCTCGGTCGGATCGAGTCCGGCAAGGTTTCGGAGTTCAAGAAGTGCGATCTCGGTCCGGCCTTTTGCCATCTCATACATCGCCCGCATACGGTTCAGTTCGACAATTTCGAGATTTTCCTCAAGCGGCGCCTTTCGTCCCTCACGGACGATCGCGGCGACAAGATTCAGGTTCCTTGAGCCTTCTTCAACCAAATCGCGGGTGAAGGCCAGTTTCAACGCCAGCGCCAGTGCCTGACCGAACTTCTCGCGGACCTCGGCCGCCAGCAACCGTTCTTTCTCGGATACCGCGGCCCGCCGGATCTCCGCTTCGCGCGCCGCGACGCGCAAACGCGCGCCTCGACGGCCGTAGATCTCGAGCGGCAATGAACCTTCGACCATCCAGCTGTTGTCCGTTCCCGAGATCTGTCGCGTCCCGTTGACGGCGACGCTCGGATTCGGCCGCAGACCGGCCTGTCTGATCATCGCCTCGGCCGCATCGGCTTCCTTTCGCATCGCCGCAAGATCACCGTTTTTTTCAAGCGCGAGCGCGACAAAGTCGTCGGCACTTCGGCCTCTGGTCTGATCGACGTAATCAATCCGATGATCGTGCGTGAGATCCGCAGTCTGGGCGCCGACGGGCGCGGCGAGTTGGGCCGCGATCAGCGCGATCATCAAGAAAGCCAGCGATTTCGTGAGCAAAACGTTCATTTTTGTCGTTTCAACTCCCACAGCCGCAGCCAGTAGAAGACGACCGGCGTAACGATCAGAACGTGCAGGAGACTCGAGACCATTCCGCCGAAGACCGGCGCGGCGAGCGGTTTCATCACTTCCGATCCGGCACTCGTGCTCCACATGATCGGCAGCAATCCGAAAACGATCGTCGTCACGGTCATCACCTTTGGCCGCAGCCGAAGGAGCGCGCCTTCGGTCACCGCTTCGAGCAGCGATTCGGCGTTGAGCCCGCCGAGTTCCTTCGCCTTGCGGCTGACCGCTTCCTCAAGATAAACGACCATCACGATCGCCGTCTGGACCGCGGCGCCGAAAAGCGCGATGAATCCGACCCAGACCGCGACCGAAAAATTGTAATCGAGCATCCACAGCAAATAGACGCCGCCGGTCAGCGCAAACGGCACGGCAAGAAGGACATGAGCGGCCTCAAGAAATGATCTGTAAGTAAGATATAGCGTCAGGAAGATGATGACGATCACGACCGGAACGACGATCATCAACCGGCTCTTCGCTCGTTGCTGATTTTCATACTGGCCGCTCCAGTTGAAATAGTAGCCTCCGGGCATCTGAACCTGATTGACGATCGCGTCATTGGCTTCGTCGACGAAGCTCCCGATATCCCGGCCGCGGACGCTGAGCAGCACGGTTCCGCGGAGCAATCCGTTTTCGCTCTGGATCATCGCCGGCCCGTCGACGGTGCGGATCGAAGCGAGCTGCGACAACGGGATCGGCGCGCCGCTCGGCGACGTTACCGGAATCCGGCCGATCGCGTCCGGCGAACCACGAAACTCCGGTGCGTAGCGAACGCGGATCGGAAACCGGTTGCGTCCTTCAATCGTCATCGTCAGATTCGTTTCGCCGAGCCCGGTTTCGATCGCGTCCTGGATCGATCCAAGTTCGATGCCGTATCGCGCGGCCGCCTGACGGTCGATGTCGATGTCGAGATACGGCGCGCCGGTGATCGCCTCCGGGTAAACGTCGGCAGCGCCCGGAACATCACGGACGGCGGCCGCGACTTTTTTCGAGAGTTCTTCGAGTTTGGCGAGATCGTTGCCGTAAATCTTGATGCCGACCTGTGACCGGATTCCGGTCGCGAGCATTTCAATCCGGTTGATGATCGGTTGCGTCCAGATATTGGTAACACCCGGCATGCGTAGCGCGGCATCCATCTCAGCAATCAGTTTTTCGCGCGTCATTCCATCGCGCCAATCGGCTTCAGGCTTGAGATGAATGACCGTTTCGTTCATGTTGATCGGCGACGGATCGGTCGAGCTTTCAGCCCGGCCGGCTTTGCCGACGGTCCACGCGACTTCCGGAAATTTCGCGATGATCTCATCCTGCTTTTTGAGAATCCGCGTTGCTTCATCAAGCGAAACTGCCGGATCGGTGACCGGCATGTACATCAGATCGCCCTCGTTGAGCGGCGGCATGAACTCGGAACCGATACGGGTTGCGGCGAGCGTCGCGCCGATAAATAAAATCAGCGCGGCGGCGATCGTCAGTCCGCGGTGACGCAGCGCCCAGACAAGAAACGGTTTGTAAACCCGGCGCAGAAACCGCATGATCGGATTCCAGTCTTCGGACCTGAGCTTTCCGCCGAGAAAATAAGTACACAGGACCGGCACGAGAGTGACCGCCATAAAGGCCGATCCGATCATCGCAAATGTCTTTGTAAACGCAAGCGGATGAAAGAGTTTGCCTTCCTGGCCGGCGAGTGCGAAGACGGGCACGAAGGCGATGATGATGATCGCGATCGACGAGAAGATCGGCCGACCGACCATCTTTGTTGCTTCAAGCACTTCGCGCCAGACCGCGCTTCGGTCATTCGTGTCGATTCCCTTGTCCTCGATCGCACGGGACGCGGTCTCGGTCACGACGATCCCCGCATCGACGAGGTCCGAGATCGCGATCGCGATTCCGGCAAGTGACATGATATTCGACGTGATACCGGCGAAATACATGAAAAGAAAAGAGATAAGAACAGCCAACGGAAGCGGGACGGTAACGATAAAGACGGATCTGAAATGAGCCAGAAAAAGCAGATTCGCGAGCGTCACGAGAATCAGCTCTTCGATCAGCGCTTCCTTGAGCGTGTCCGAGGTTCGATAGATCAGCTCCGTCCGATCATAAAACGGCACGATCCGTACGCCTTCGGGCAATCCGGGAGAGATCTCGGCGATCTTCTTTTTGACGTTTTCGATGACTTCGAGCGCGCTCGTCCCGTACCGCGCGACGACCACGCCCCCGACCGCTTCGGTGCCGTTTTTGTCGAGCGATCCGGTCCGGAACGCATCGCCGATCCTGACGTTGGCGACATTCTTGACGAAGACCGGTGTTCCGCTTCGCCCGCCGATGACGACGTTTTCAAGATCGGTTGTCGATTCAACGAGTCCGAGTCCGCGCACGACCGACCACTCGCCGGCCTGTTCGACGACATTGCCGCCGACGTTGTTGTTTGATTTCTCAACCGCTTCGACGACCGCCGACAACGTCAGGCCGTAGGCGCGAAGTTTGTTCGGATCGACATCGATCTGATATTGATGGACAAAACCGCCGACCGAAGCGACCTCGGCCACGCCCGAGACCGAATTGAGCTGATACCGCACGAACCAGTCCTGAAGCGTCCGCAGATCGCGGAGATTCATCTTGTCGGATTCGAGCGTGTACCAGAAAACCTGTCCAACGCCGGTCGCGTCGGGGCCGAGCGTCGGCGTAACGCCTTCGGGCAATTGCTTCTGAACGAGATTCAACCGCTCGAGAATCCGGGTCCGGGCCCAGTAGAGCTCGATGTCGTCTTCGAAAATGACGTTGATCATCGAGAAACTGAACGCCGAGCTCGCGCGGACCGTGCGGACGCCCGCAAGGCCCTGAAGATTTGTCACCAACGGATACGTGACCTGATCCTCGACCTCCTGCGGCGACCGTCCCGGCCAGTCCGTAAAGACGATGATCTGATTGTCCGAAAGATCCGGGATCGCGTCGATCGGCGTCCGGACAAGCGCCCAGTAGCCCGCCAGCATCAGTCCGAGATAGACGATGATGACAATCACGCGATTGCGCAAGGACCATTCGATGAGCCAGTTGATCATTCGATTTTAGATTTGCGATTTGCGATTTGCGATTTGTCGATGTTGAATCCAACGATCCAAAATCTAAAATCTAAAATCCAAAATCCATACTCACTCGACCACGATTTTTCCCTTCATCATGTCCATTCCGCATTGGAATGCGAGATCGCCCGATTCGGTCGGCGTAAACTCGACGAGGACCGGTTCTCCGACCGGCAGCGTCTTTTTGATCCCGAGTTTCGGGAAGACAAGTTCGTCACCGCAATTCTTGTCATCGATGCGGGTAAACTCCATTTTCACCGGCTCACCCTTTTTGACCTTGACCGATTTCGGTTCATATATGGTCGTTACTTTGATCTTAACCGTCTCTCCGGCTTTGGCGACGTAAACCTCAGGATCGGCCGCGCTATTGTCAGCCGTCGAGTGATCGCTGTGCGACGACGAGCAGGCGCCGGTCACCAACATCGCGGCGATTGCCGCAAGAACTGCAAAAAGTCTTATCGGGTTTGTCATTGTTTTGTTTTTCTCCTCAAAGTTGGTTATTGCGCGACGATCGGGAGCATCGCCCGACCTTTTCCAGCCGCGCCTTCGTAAATGATCTGTGTCTGCCAGTCGCCCGACATCTGAAGTTTGACAAGGCCGTTGTAAACGCCGGGCGTGCCGCTCGTCGTCAGCGTCGCGGCATCGTTCATGACCGGCATCGTTCCCATCGCGGGCATGTGAAAATTGACCGCCGCCGCTCCGACATCGATCGGATTTCCGGCCGCGTCCGCGAACGTGATCGTAAACACGTTCTTGCCGTCGCGCAGAACGCCGTCGGCGTTGGACATCGTTACCGTCAGGTTGTTTCCGGCGCTTCCAGTGGCGATTGTCTTACCAACCGGCGCGGACCGGCCGCAAGCCAACGCTGCGATGCAGATTGCAAAAATTAATAGATTCCGAAGCATTTCATTGATGATCGGCGCGGCGATAAACGCAATAACGCCGAAATGTGTCGTCCGATCGATGCAGGAAAAACATCGATCCGCGGCCCGTTTCATTTAAAACAGGCAGAATCAGTACACACTTCGGCGCTAACTAGATCAAAAATGAATGATTTCGGAGATAAATATCAGGCGGGCGCGAAAGCCGCGAAGGATCTGTTGTTGAAACGGCAACGACTATCGGCCGGGAATTTGTCCTGACCGGCGGACGAAACTCGAAACGAACTGCCGGTACTTCGGCAATCGCCGGAAGCTTGATTCCGGCTTCAGACGAACTTCTGGTGGTCCTGTCAGAACTCGGAATTCCGCACGGCCCGTCGCAGCATTTGGTTCGCGAAACCGTGTCGCGCTTTTCTTTCGATTTCTTCAGACAGCATTTCATGCGCGGCGTCCGGCCGTGGTCAAAACAGCCGCAAACGCCGGCCCAAACCTGGCCGCCGAGAATCAGAATAAAAAACAGCGCTGCAAAACGTCTCAACATAAGACACGTTCAGAATATGAGCCGTATCGGGCTATTGTCAAGGAATTCGATTGGGCGCCGTTACAAATGCCGCTCTGACACTTCTTGGATTTCTTGAGCCAATCCCTCTCTCGCTATTAGTCAACATAACGAACTCCGCCGTGGAGACCTGTCTGTCGACGGAAGATACGAAAAACTCTACGCGGCCGCAGCGTTATGCCGCAATCCCGAGTTTTTTCATCCGTTCCGCGGCCTGCCGTGTCTGAGTATGAGTCCGGCCCAGCCTGTCTTCGAGTACCAACAAACTTTCGCGCATCATCCGCACGCCGCGGGAAGTTTCTCCGAGCCCGATAAGGCATTCGCCGAGAAAGCTGCTCGTCGAGGCCAGCAGCCAATGATCGCCCGGAAGTGTCCTTTCCCGAAGGGAAAAACATTCTTCGAATGCGTCACGCGCACCGCGGAGTTCTCCAGAGTCCATCAGTACGCGCCCGAGAAGCAACAAGCAACTGCTCACGACAGGGTGTTCGTTAGGCAAGTTGGCACCGCGCTTATCGAGTGTTGTAGAGAGATGCAACCGGGCCTCGTCGTTCTCGCCCGTTTTGATCAAAACGTAAGCCAGATTATAGAGCGACCAAGCGACGTCGATATGATCGTCGCCCAAGATCTTGCGCCGCATTGCGAGTGAGGCGCGACAGAGTTCGTTGGCCTCCGCGGGGTCAACCTCGACCACGGCTCCGGCGAGGTTAATCATCGAAAGGGCAATGTCTGGATGCTCACGGCCGTGGACATTCTGAAAGATCCGCAACGAGCGCCGGAGAATTGTCTCGGCCTCTTCGCGCTGGTCCATTACCGCCAAAACCCCGCCGATCCGTTCAAGCGTTTTGGCCACCTCGACGTGATTCTCACCAAGGAACCGCCGCTTGATCGCAAGTTCATCCTCATGAAGGGACAACGCGCGACGAGATTCGCCGTTGATCGCATAGAGATATCCAAGGCTATTTAGTATTTCCGCTACCTCAAGATCGACGCCATTGAGTCCCGAAAGTATGGAAAGCGCTTCACGATAAAGAGGTTCGGCCGCCTTAAGATCGCCCTTCGCCTGCATCAGCTTGCCGAAATTCCCGAGGCTGACCGCAACCTGTTGACTCGTCCTCGGAAAAGCATGCCGGTATTTCTCAAGCGCCGCGCCGAGATGAGTTTCCGCGAACTCAAGTTGCCCGAGACTCAGATACGTCAGGCCAAGAGTCGATTCGAGGTCCGCCGCGATTTCGGGCTGATTTACAAAATCCGTCGCGACGCTCTCCGCGGCGATGCTGAGAACTTCGATAACCTTGACATCCTTGCCGGCCATTCGCGGATCGGCGGCTGCGAGCATCTTTCGCAAAAACTCGTTAATCTTTTCCGCCTTGCGCGCCTCATGCCTCGCACGATCCCGTTCGCGCGCTGCGATCTTGGCCTGACGCGACGCCGCGATCAGGCCGCCAATGAGTGACATCGCGACTCCCGCACCTGCGGCGACTCCGGCCTTGTTGCGCTTGACGAACTTCGCCGCTCGGTAAGCGACCGTGTCCTCCTGAGCCATCACCGGGTGACCGGCGAGATATCGCCGAATGTCCTCGGCAAACTGCTCGACCGATGAATATCGGCGCTCCGGCTCCTTGCGGATCGCCATCAGGATGATGTTGTCGAGGTCGCCCTGCAGTTTCCGGATCGCGTGTTGCGGATTGCGGAGCGTGACCCCGACTCCCTTGACCCGGCAAACGGATGACGGCTTTGACGGCGACGTGTTGGTGATGATCCGCGAGACCTCTTCCGCACGCTTTGATTTCAGACGAAACGGACGATATCCAGTTAGAAGTTCATAAAGAATTATGCCCAGGGAATAGATATCGCTCGAGGTCGTAACCGGCATTCCGTTTATTTGTTCCGGTGAAGCGTATTCCGGCGTCATCGCGGGCGCGACCGTGTTGGTGTGATCGAAATTAAGCGTTCCGCTGTCTGCCGCGACGAGTTTGGCGATGCCGAAATCGAGCAGACGCGGCGTCCCGTCATCACCGACAAGAATATTGGAAGGTTTCAGGTCGCGGTGGATGATGAGGTTCTGATGCGCGTAGGAGACCGCAGAGCAGATTTTCAGAAACAACTCCAGGCGGTCGTTTATCGAAAACTCCCGACTGTTGGCGAATTTTGTCAACGCGTGACCGCGGACATAATCCATTACCAGATACGGCAAACCGTCGTCGGTAGCGCCGCCGTCGATCAGCCGCGTGATGTAAGGATGTTCAAGCGTTGCGAGAATCTGACGCTCGTGACGAAACCGGCGAATGATCTCGTCCGTGTCGAAACCGCGCTTGATCAGTTTGACGGCGACCTTCTTCTTGAACGTGTCGTCAGCGCGGGAACCGAGGAAAACGGATCCCATTCCGCCCTCGCCGATCTGACGTTCCAATCTGTAAACGCCGATTGTCTGTCCGATCCGCGAAGGTTTCTTCGCCACATCGACAAGATCCTTGACCGACCCGACTGCCGAAGTTTCTATGAAATCGGGCGATTCGTCATGGGCCTCGAAAAGCGAGCTGACCTCGGTCACCATCGCTTCATCGCCACGGCAGCTTTCGACGATAAACAACGCGCGCTCGCCCGCCGGCAACTCGAGCGCCGCGTAAAAGATATCCTTAACTCTTGCCCAATCTTCCTTGTTCACAAATTGACCGCCGCTCTGATTCTGCGTTCAGGCAATCCCAAAATGCAGTTGCCCGACGCCGATTCCGTTTCGCGACCCCGCGGAAACGCGCCGCATGTACTCAAAGCGTCTTCATTCTTCTGAAAAGCCATGCCTTTGCCAGGATCCATTCGCGTTTGACCGTGGCCGGCGATATTCCCAGAACGTGGGCCGTTTCCTCTATTGTCAGACCGCCGAAGAAACGGAGTTCGACGAGGCGAGCCTGCTGTTCGTCGAATTCGGCGAGGTTACACAACGATTCGTCGAGTGCGAGAAGATCGACATTGGGCTCGTTGGAAAAACTTATCACATCCTCAAGTGCGATTTGTTGCGCTTCGCCACCACGTTTTGCGGACAGGCGCGCACGCGCATGATCAACGAGAATATGACGCATGACGTTCGAAGCGACTGCAAAGAAATGCGCACGGTCCTGCCAACTGACGTCAGAAATGTCAATCAGCTTAATATACGCTTCATGAACCAGTGCCGTTGGCTGAAGCGTGTGGTCGGATCGTTCTTTGCGCAGGTATTGTCGCGCGATCTTTCTCAATTCGTCATAGACAAGTGAGAGCAAGACGTCGCCCGATTCGCGTTTTCCACCGCTCCAGTCCTTCAGGATCAGCGAAATCTCTTTTGGTTCGTTGGACTCCAAATCAACTCCCGATTCTATTTGTGACTGCCCGAATTATAGAGCAATCTTTCATCGTCAACAATTTTTCGTCGAACCGAAAATTTTTTTGAGCCGATTTTGGCAATAATTCCGCTGAACCTAGTGGAACCCAATTTTTTTATTTCGAGGAGAAAGAAATGATTTATCGTTCAGCAATGTCGCTTGCGGCACTCATGATCTTTGCGAGCGCATCGGCGGTTTTTGCCCAGTACACCTCGCGCGTTGTCGAGGCGGAGTCCGAAGCGGTTGGCGCGTTATACAACAATGGCAGTTTTACGACGGGAAATACCGCGAGGCGCGGAACCATCGCCCCGGACGGATTTCTCTGGAGCGAAAGCCA
>JBGASE010000199.1:0-5991 GCA_044229875.1 Pyrinomonadaceae bacterium
TGGTTTGTCGATTTCTGCGCCGGCAGCACGGTGTCGGAAAAAAACGGCTCGATGGCACGGGCTCGATTGTCCCTGACACGTTTCAGCAACTTCAGTATGTAGGCGTTGTATTCGCTCGGCACCTCGCGCCGCATGTTTTCGATCCGCGGCGCGAAACCGCGAAGCGCGATCTCATACTTCTTGAATGTTTCGAGCACCTTTCCGCGCCGGACCTCGTTCGCTTCGAGATGCTCAAGGGTGACATCGATCAACGCGTGGAACGCACCGAGATCCGACAACATTCCGTCAAATTCGCTTGCCGCCGTCCGCTGTTCAGCCGATTTGATGCGCGATTCCATCCGTTCGAGCGCTACCTTCAAATATTTTTTTGGTTCCGTCGCCGAATCAAGCAGCGTCTTTTCATCCTTCGACAACTCGATTTTCGGAATCAGCTTGATTTCAGGAAGATCGTCATCATCCTGGGCGATGCCGATCAGAGGAAGCGCGGCGATGACCGCGATCACGAACAATATCCGCCACGCCGCGGCCGTTCCGATCATTGTCGTATACTGTTTCATCACGCCCTTGGTCCTTCTCCGATCTCAGTCTTTTTTCTTAATTTGCTTCTGCAATATCGGCAGACGCAAATTTACCTTTTCAATTTCAAGCTTGAACTGCTCAGCGTCGGCGAGTTTCAAAAATCGCTGGTAATTTGCCATCGCGTCCATATACTCCTTCAACTGGTCGTGGATAATGGCCAGAAAGTAATAGGCCGGCGCGAGATCCGGCTGACGTCCGGTCAGCCATTCGTACTGTGTCTTTGCTTCCGGAAGCCGCTTCAACTGAAAGAGGGCGATCGCAAGGTTTGCCCGCGCCGTGAAATTGTCCGGCGCCTCAGAGGCCACCCGCGTCAGAAGTGAAACCGCGGTTTCAAACTGCTTCGCCTGAACGAGCGCCGCGCCGAATCCGATGACATGCTCGATATTCTTCGGTTCAAGCTCATAAGCCCGGCGGCAGAAATCGAGCGCGCGCTGCGGATCGGCGGTTCGGTTGATGACACACAGCCTTCCGAGCAACGCCGGGTTCTTCGGATCCGATTCAAGTCTCTTTTCAAGTTCGGACGCGTTTTCAGAAGCGGCCGTCATCAGCCTTTCACGGAAACGGTTCATTTCATCGTTTCGGGCAACGATCGAATCGATCGTCCGCAGTGCATCGGCCGTCCGTCCATCAGCTGCGTAGGCGCGCGCCAGAAGATACTGAATGCCCGGCGTCGTCGCCTGTTTTACGAGATACTCGGCATCGGCAACGGCGTTCGCGAAATCGTTCACCATGATCGATATTTCGGCGCGTTCGGCAATCGCGGCACGGCTTGAAGGTTCGATGGCGAGGGCTTTTGCGATACTGACGCGCGCGTTTCCGGTATCGCCGAGAGCGCGTTCGATGGCAGCACGGGCTATCCAGATCGAAGCCGTCGGTTTTGCCTTTGCCGAAAGTGCCCGAAGCGGTCCGAGCAGTTCCTTCAATTTTTCGGGTGCCGCATTCGTCCGTAAATGAAGTTCGGCGAGTGCTGCATAGGCCGGCGAACTCTGATCGTCAATCTCGATCACGCGGTTCAGTACCGGCAACGCCTCGGTGAACCGGTTCTCGCGGACAAGCAGCAATCCGAGCGCAACCATCGGTAACGTCCAGTCCTCACGGAGCGCGATCGCCCGTCTGAATGCGGCCTCGGCCTCGGCCGAGTTCCCGAGTTCAGCGAACGCCGTTCCCAACTGGTGCTCGGCTTCCGGAAACTCGGGCAGTTGCTTGAGTGCGTTTTGGTATTGTTCGATCGCCTTGCGAAGGTCGCGCTTTTCGTGCGCGTCCTGACCGGCGTTGAAAAACTCGATCGCGGCGGCCGCCGGATCGTCCTGGGCGAACGCCTGTCGGGGCACAAACGCGATTGCGCACACCACCGCGAAGACGGCGAAAACTAGGCATTGGGATCGATGACGCAAGATCAGCTTCATTCTCAGATCGGGGTAAAAGATTCTAGCATTTGTCAGTGAAATCAGTCCATATTTGTTCGGAACGACGACAAAGATTTTTACTTTCAATGATTTGCCATGTCCCGTTCGCTGGGCTAACATTTTCCATTCGGGCGAAGCCCGGCGACGGATTCAGGAATGCCAGAACCGCAAACAGCGACCATCGGAACAGATCAGAAAGAACGGCAACTGCGAGATTTGATGCGCGGTTTCGGACGCGTGTTGGTTGCGTTCTCGGGCGGTGTCGACAGCGCCTATTTGGCGTACATTGCGAACCGGGAACTCGGCGCCGACGCGATCTGCGTTACCGGTTTGTCGCCAAGTGTATCGGAGGCTCAACGGCGGGAAGCCGCCGAGATCGCGAAACGGCTCGATCTCGATCACCGGGTGGTCGAAACCGCTGAACTTTCGGATCCGAATTATACTGCGAATCCGTCTAATCGCTGTTACTTCTGCAAAACGGAGCTTTACACGAAACTCAGCGCGATCGCGGTGGCGGAATCGATCCCGATTGTTGTGGACGGAACAAACGCCGACGATGCAGGCGAACATCGGCCGGGAATGACCGCCGCCGGGCAGTTGGGGGTCCGTAGTCCGCTCAAAGAGGTGGGATTGACGAAATCGGAGATCCGAGAACTGAGTCTTGCGGCCGGATTGTCAGGATGGGACAAACCGTCAAGCCCTTGTCTGTCGTCCCGTATCGCTTACGGCGTTCCGGTGACAATCGAACGATTGAGCAAGATTGAGCGCGGCGAAGAGATCCTGCGCCGAATGGGATTCCGGGAGTTTCGGGTTCGGGTACATAACGATCTTGCGCGGATCGAAATCTCTCCGGCGGAACTTGCGCGCGCGCTTGACCCGGAATTCGCAACGGTTGTAGCCGAGCGGTTTTCCGGACTTGGTTTTACCTATGTCACGCTCGATCTCAAAGGATTCCGATCGGGCGCGATGAACGAGGGGCCCGGCACCTGAAATTTTTGATTACAACTTAATATTTGGAGCAACATTAATATATATGGCTAAAGCAAACCCGATGGCCGACGAAATGCGTCGCTTTACGGGAACCGATGAAAAGAATCCGTTTGAAGCAATGAGCGAGCGTTTCGACCGCGCGGCGAAACTGCTCGGGCTTGACCCTGACCTGTACGCGGTCATGCGCGTGCCGTCGCGTGAGATCAAGGTCTACATCCCGGTCCGGATGGATGCCGGGAACATCGAAGTATTCGAAGGATACAGAGTTCAGCACAATTTCGCGCGCGGGCCGGCAAAGGGCGGCATCCGGTACGCGCCCGACGTCACGCTTGACGAGGTCAAGGCGCTTTCAGCGTGGATGACCTGGAAATGCGCGGTCGTCAACGTGCCGTTCGGCGGCGGCAAGGGCGGCATCGTTTGCGATCCGAAAAGCATGTCGATCGGCGAACTCGAACGGCTGACACGCCGTTATACCGCTGAGTTGATCGATTTCATCGGACCTGACAAGGACGTGCCGGCGCCCGACATGAACACGAACGAGCAGACGATGGCGTGGATCATGGATACATATTCGATGCATGCCCGTCACACGGTAACGGCCGTCGTGACCGGAAAGCCGGTCGCGCTCGGCGGATCGCTCGGACGTCGCGAGGCGACGGGCCGCGGTCTGCTCTTCTGCGTCAATGAGGCGATCAAGCGCGTTGGGCTCAAGCCGTCCGATACCTCGGTCGTCGTTCAGGGGTCGGGAAATGTGGGCGGTCTCGGCGCGCTGCTAATGGAAGCTGCGGGTTATAGGATCAAAGCGATTTCGGATGTCCACTGCGGGATCGTCAACGAATCCGGTCTGAACGTGACTGAAGTTCTCAACTACCTGGGTGAGCACAAGACGCTTGAGGGATTCAAGGGCGGCGATATCGTCTCAAATGCGGAACTTCTCGAGATTGAATGCGACGTTCTTGCGCCGTGCACCACCGAAAACCAGATCACCTCCGAAAACGCGGATCGGATCCACTGCAAAATACTCGCCGAGGGCGCCAATGGTCCGACGACTCCGAAAGCAGACAAGATTCTGCATGATAAGGGGATTTTCGTGATTCCGGATATTTTGGCGAACGCCGGCGGCGTGACTGTTTCCTACTTCGAATGGGTTCAGGACCGGATGGGATATTTCTGGCGTGAAGACGTCGTCAACGAACGTCTCGAGGAGAAAATGGTTGCCGCGTTCAACGAACTCAGCTACTTTGCAGGGAAGCATGATGTCGATACGCGGACCGCAGCCTACATGCTGGCAATTGACCGCGTCGCGTATGATACGCGGATGAGAGGAATCTACGCATGATTTGTCGGCATTATTGCCGCTAAAAAGTTGAAAATGCTTGATTTTCGATGCGATCTCAAGTATCGTTTGTTACGGGAGCGTCCGACGTTAGGGTTTTTATTTATTGACTTTTCGCCGCCACTCCCTTATAAATTACTACAATAGTTTGACTTGTATTGGTTTTGGTCAAAAAATTGAGCTTTGATTTTTTGCCTGACGCAATAATTTAAGTAGCCTGTTCGGGTTGTTGTACGGACAATTATTCGTTTGGGTTACGTTTGAAGATTGAAATTTATTTTTTCGGCGGAGGAAAGTGATGAAACTCGCTAAATGGGCGTTCTTAGTTACGCTTACGATGCTGGCCTTGATGATCTCGGTGCCGGCGCAAACATTAAGATCCGAAAAAGACCCCAGAAATATCGCCCCGACTGTTGGAACGGGCGGTCCGGCTGGCGGTGCCACCGGTCTTTTTACGGTCTATGACGGACAAACCCTGAGAAAGGGTGAATGGACGCTGAGTCTGGCATACAGCAATTTTGACCGCGATCCCGGCAACGCAGATTTTGCCGAAGTTCCGGTCAGTTTCCAGATTGGTGTCAATGACTATCTCGAAGTTTTCTTTAATACCGAGCTTTACCGCGGCGTTAAGGTGAACTCGCGTCGCAACCTTTCGGCGAATTACCTTCCGAACTCGCAGTTCCGGTTTGGCAACACGCTCGGAACGGCTCCGGCGATCATCATGGCCCCGCAGGGCTCGGGTACGAGCCAGTATCCGGGTTGGGCGATTTTCCGTCCGCAGGGCAACCAGACATTTACATTGTTCCCGTATGTTGGTGGCAACGCCGGTACATTCGGACTTTTGCCGCCGTTCTACTCGGGCCCGATCTTCGGATTCCCGACACCGGTGACCGGCAACGCGCTTCTTGGACCGCCGCGCACGGGCGGCAACGGTGCTGACAACTTCCCGGGCATCGGCTCGATCTACGGCGGAATCCTGCCGGGTATCGTGCTTTCGACCGCGAATCTTGGCGGAAACTGCTTAACGTCGGCGAATACGGCATGTGTCGGCCCGACGGTGTTCACGCTCGCTCCGACCTATTTGCCGGATGCGCCGTTCATCAACCGTGAATACGGCGAGTCTGCGTTCAATCAGTTCACGGCGGGTGCCAAATGGCGCTGGACGAGCCCGAACAACCCGATCGGCGCAGGTGTCGTCGCCTACTATCAATGGTATGGCGACAAAGGTAATGACATTACCGGATTCAATCAGATGCAGCGCGGCGCCAGCCCGGGTGGAAACAACGGCGATATCGGCGTTGTCTTCTTCACGGACGCGCGTGTTCGCAAGTGGATGAACGTTTCCGCGAACGTCGGCTACAAGTATACGAGCAAGGTCAAGGGCGATTTCCCGGGCGGTTCGTTCACGATGCTTGATCGCGGTGATGAACTTCAGGCCGCATTCGCGGTTGACTTCCCGGTCAACAAATACTTCCAGCCGATCGCTGAGTTCCGTACGCTTCAGTATGTCGGCGGCCGCACGCCGAACGCGTTCGAAAACAGCCCGGTTGAAGGAATTGTCGGGGCCCGCTGGTTCCCGTATCGCTGGATGAGTCTTGGATTTGCTTATCGGCATCACTTCAATCAGCAGGACTTTGACAGCTTCGACGCTGACTTCACGGGTACGACGAACATCGTTGG
>JBGASE010000200.1:0-5933 GCA_044229875.1 Pyrinomonadaceae bacterium
AGTCGCTGCCGCTGGTCGATCTCAGAAAGGCGTTTCTGGATCACAATATGCGTCACAACACGGAAAACAAGGCGTCCGGACTTTTGACTTCCGATCGTGTCCATCTGAACGCCGCCGGAAATGAGTTGGTCGCACGCGAAATGTGGGCGACGATTAAAAACGTCAAATCATAAGTCATGCTCAGAACTGAACCAATCGGCAGTGTCCCGCGTCCCGCCCGCTTGATCGCGGCGGTGGCGGACTTTCAATCCGGCGGTATCGGCCGCGAAGAACTGGACCGGCTTTTTGCGGATGCCGTTCGCGAAACCATCAAGTTGTTTGAAGAAACGGGATCGCCCGTCATCACCGACGGCGAACAGACGAAGCCGAGTTTTGTCTCTTACCCGCTTGCCGGCGCGACCAACCTCGCGCCCGACGGCGTTGTGATTCCGTTTGCGGACGGACATACGCGTCAGTTGCCGCGCCTGACGTCCGGACCGTTCCGATATCAGACATACGCCGATTCGTATCTTTCGGAGGCCAGGAAACTTACGTCGTTGCCGATCAAGCAGGCGGTGATTTCGGCGTCGGCAATGAGCCTTCTTTATCCGGCCGACGCGATCGCCGGTTACTCGCGCGACGCATTCATCGCCGACCTGATCGATGGAGCGGAGGCCGATATCAGAAGATCGCTTGCCGCCGGAGCCGAAAATGTGCAGATCGATTTCACCGAAGGCCGGCTCTCTTGCAAACTCGATCCGTCGAAGGGATTGCTGAAACAGCTCATCGCGCTCAACAACCAGGTTCTCGAACGTTTTTCGCCGGCCGAACGGCTTCGGATCGGAGTTCACACATGCCCCGGCGGCGATCACGATTCGACGCACAGCGCGGATATCGATTACGCCGAACTGCTTCCGGACCTGTTCGAAATGAAGGTCGGAAATTTCTACGTGCAGATGGCGAGCGAAGCCGACAGGCCGCGGGCGCTGGCGGTGATCCGCGACGTTCTCAAGCCAGGACAAACGGTTTTCGTCGGCGTCACCGACCCGATCAATGCTCAGGTTGAAAGTCCGGAAGTTGTTGAGGACAGAATACTTGAGGCCGCGGAATTTATTCCGCACAGCCAACTTGGAACGACCGACGATTGCGGCTTTTCGCCGTTCGGAGACGATGTTTCGACAGCCCGCGAGATCGCGTTTGCGAAGATTCGGGCTCGCGTCGAAGGTACGCGTCGTGCGTCGGCAAAACTCGGCATTTAAGCTTTGGAGGTAAACGGATGAACTTTGAAAAGGACTTCAACCGGCGCAAGTTTCTGGGCTCGGTCGGCAAAGGCCTCGGAATGATGGCGATGTCTTCGACGGCCGTCGCTTCCCTGCTTAAGTCAGTCGAGGCGAAAACAAAATCTGTTGCTCATCTGTCGCCCGAAGAAGTCGCTGCGGACGAAGATTTTTGGGCGACGATCCAACAGTCATTTTCGATAACGCGCGGAATCGTAAATCTGAACAACGGCGGCGTCAGCCCGAGCCCGCGCATCGTTACCGAGGCTTTTGTCCGTTACACCTGGCAGCAGGAGGATGCGACCGCCTATACGATGTGGCAAATCCTCGAGCCGCAATCGGAGACGATCCGCGTCGGTCTGGCCGAGATCTTCGGCTGCGACACCGAGGAGATCGCGATCACCCGAAACGCCAGCGAGTCGCTTGAGACGCTGCTCCTCGGACTCGATTTCAAACCCGGCGACGAAATTCTGACGACGACGCAGGATTACGGCCGGATGCTCAACACGCTCAAACAGCGTGAAATGCGCGAGGGGCTGAAACTCAACCTGATCAAGATCCCGATCGCGCCGCAGAACGTGAATGATCTGGCGACGCCGTTCGAACGCGCGATCACCCCGCGCACGAAGCTCATCATGGTCGCGCATCAGATCAATCTGACTGGCCAGATCATGCCGGTCCGCCAGGTTTGCGAGATGGCGCGCGCAAAAGGAATTGAGACGATCGTCGACGGCGCCCACGCCTTTGCGCAGTTCGATTTCAAGCGCGACGATCTGCAATGCGACTATTACGGCACGTCGCTCCACAAATGGCTTTACGCGCCGAAAGGCACCGGCCTTTTGTACGTCAAAAAAGACAAGATCGCCAAGGTTTGGCCGCTGATGGCGTCCGACAAAACGCAGGTCAATGACATCCGGAAGTTTGAAGAAATCGGAACGCATTCGGCCGCGATGAGGCTCGCGATCGGCGAGGCGATCGCTTATCACAACGCGATCGGCGGCAAGCGTAAAGAGGCGCGGCTGCGCTATCTGTCGCGCTATTGGATGAACAAACTCAAGGATGTTCCGAAGATCGGCTTCAATACGTCGTTCGATGAACGCCAGTCATGCGCGATCGCAAACGTCAAGGTCGACGGCGTCGACCCGGTCAAGATCGGCGGTTATCTGATGTCGAAGCACAAGATTTTCACGACCCCGATCGTCCATGAGGAATTCACCGGAATCCGGATCACGCCAAACGTCTACACGACGCTTTGGGAACTCGACCGATTCTGTAAACTGATGACTGATATTGCCGTCAAAGGGCTTCCGGGATAGACCGATTTTGGATTTGCGATTTTGGATTTTGGATTTTGGATTTTTGATCTTGGATTTTTGATCTTGGGTTTTTGATCTTGGATTTTTGATCTTGGAATTGTGAGTTAGTAATTGTGATTGTGAGTAGGAAATTTGGAATTCGGACTTTTCGATGTAAGAAGCTTGAATCTTGATTCTTGAATTTTAGGTCTGAATTTTGATTCTTGATTCTTGAATTTCGATTCTTGAATTTCGATTCTTGAATCTTGATTCTTGATTCTTGAACTTCGATTCTTGATTCTTGAATTCCATCTCTTAAACCCCTTTTTCACTTTTCACTTTTTACTTTTTACTTTTTACTTTTTACTTTTTTCCACTTATGGGTATCAAGAAAGTTACACAGCATCCGACGCAGAATGAATCGCTGATATTTGATCGGTCGCAGACCGGACGGGTTGGATATCGATTGCCGAAACTGGACGTTGACGAAACCGCCATCGACGAGATAATTCCGGCGGCGCTGAGGCGCTCGGACGATCTTGAAGGCGTCCCGGAAGTGTCCGAAACGGACGTCGTCAGGCATTTCACGCGGATTTCGACATGGAATTTTTCGATCGACCTCGGCATGTACCCGCTTGGAAGCTGCACGATGAAGTACAATTCGCGGCTTAATGAAAAAGTGGCGCGGATCGGCGGCTTCACCGGACTTCATCCGTTGGCGCCGGAAGCCGAATCGCAGGGTGCGCTCGAGCTGATCTGGCGGCTCCAGGAAGATCTGGCGGAAATTACCGGCCTTCCCGGCGTCTCGCTCCAGCCGGCCGCGGGCGCCCAGGGCGAAATGACCGGCGTCCTAGTGATCCGCGCGTTTCTCGACAAACGCGACGGCGACGAGGCGCACAACCGCCGCGTGATGCTGATTCCGGACTCCGCACATGGCACAAACCCGGCGTCGGCCGCGCTAGCCGGATTCACTGTCAAAACGATCCGTTCGACGGCCGAAGGGTTGACCGACATGGACCACCTTCGCGAGCTATGCAATGAAGGCGGAATTGCGGGCCTGATGCTGACTAACCCGAACACGGTCGGAATTTTCGAGCGGAACATTAAAGAGATCTGCGAGACAATCCACGCCGCCGGCGGGCTGGTCTACATGGACGGAGCGAATATGAACGCGCTGGTCGGAGTCGCGCGGCCCGGCGACATGGGGGTCGACGTCATCCATCTGAATCTCCACAAGACGTTTTCAACCCCGCATGGCGGCGGGGGACCCGGCTGCGGCCCATGCTGCTGCACGGCCGAACTGGCGCCGTTTCTTCCGGTTCCGAAGGTCGAAAAGAACGGCGAGGCATTTAATCTCAACTATGATTTTCCGGATTCGATCGGCCGCGTCAAAGCGTTTTTCGGCAATTTCGGAATGATGATCCGCGCTCTCGCATACATCTACACGCACGGCGCGAGCGGTCTGCGCGAAGCGACTGAAACGGCCGTGCTCAACGCTCGCTATCTCGCACACCATCTGGCTGACGATTTCGACAAACCGTTCGACAGCGACTGCATGCACGAAGTTATCTTTTCGCACAAAAAACAGTCACGAAAGGGCGTTCACACGCTCGATATCGCGAAGCGTCTGATCGACTACGGTTTTCACCCGATGACGATCTATTTCCCGCTGATCGTCGAAGGCGCGATGCTGATCGAGCCGACCGAATCCGTCGGCCGCCAGGATCTCGATGCTTTCATCGAAGCGATGAAAGATATCAACGAAGAAGCGCAGACTAATCCGCAGCTCGTCATTGACGCGCCGCATTCGACGCGGATCGGACGGCTTGATGAAGCGACGGCAGCCCGCAAACCGGTGCTCCGCTGGAGTCGCCCCGAATAAAAAATATGGTCCAGGAGACATTGATCGCTTTGTTTACGCGCGATCTCGGAACCTTGAAGTCCGAGATCGCCGCTTACAAGGATGAAACGCGGATGTGGAAAGTCAGCGGAGACCTGACGAACTCTGCCGGAAATCTGTGCCTTCACCTGATCGGCAACATCAACCACTTTTTCGGTGCATTGATCGCGCAGAACGGATTTGTCCGCGATCGCGAGGCGGAATTCGGCTCAACGAACGTGAGCCGCGAGGAAATGCTCTCCGGGATAGACAACGCGATCGAGGTCATGCGCGGAGCGATCGCGGGGATCTCCGATTCGGAGCTCGGAGAAGTTTTCCCGATCATGCATCGCGACAAGGAAGTGACGATGATTCAGATGCTGCTGCATCTTTCAACGCACCTCAACTATCACCTCGGCCAGATAAATTATCATCGACGGCTTCTCGGTTAATTGCATTCGAGATAGTTACTGTCGACCCAGCCGACCGGCGACCAGCGTCGTCCCTTTTTGACGCTGACGCGCGCCCATTCGCCGGAGTATTCGTTGACCCAAACGCGTGTCCCGTGTTTGAGTTTGCCGATCACTTCGCCTTCAAATGTCCTGACATTCAGATTGCTCTTCGGATCTTCAAGCGAAACCCGGCAATACTCGGTCATTTTCCGGCCGCTCGCGGCGACATTTCCGGTCGCAACCACCAACGCTCCGCAAAGAAATGCAGCCAAAATCGAAAACAGTAATACTTGTTTTTTCATCCTGATCCTCCAGAATCGTTTTTCGTAATTATCAATCCGGTGAGACTGATTTGACAACTTCAAGCGACGAATTTGTAACCGAGGCCGTGGACGGTCTGGATGAATTTGGGATGCTTCGGATTCTCTTCGAGTTTCTGGCGGAGCCACGCGACATGAACGTCAACGGTGCGCGTCGACGGCATCGCATCATAGCCCCAAACCTCGTCCAGCAGGTGATCGCGCGAATGGACCGAACCGCGGTTCTCGATCAGGAACTGAAGCAATTTGAATTCCATCGCCGACAATTCGACGGTCTCGCCCGATCGGGTGACCTCCGCCTTTCTGAAATCGACTGCGATGTCACCGAACGAGACGCATTCCGCCGCTTCGCGATTCGTCTGCGGCGCACGCCGAAGAAGAGCTTCAACCCGTGCGAGAAGTTCGAGAACCTCAAATGGCTTGGTCAGATAGTCGTCGGCGCCAAGTTTGAGACCGAGAACTTTGTCGATCGTTTCGCCCTTGGCTGTAAGCATCAGGATCGGCGTCTGAATATTTCGCTGACGAAGATCACGGCACACGTCATAACCGTTCTTTTTCGGCAGCATGACGTCGAGAATGATCAGATCAAACGGTTCGGTAACGGCAAGTTCGAGACCGCTCTCCCCATCGATTGCCGAACGCACGGTGAAACCCTCGCTCGTCAACCGATCGGTCAGCGTCAGGATCAATCCCGTTTCGTCTTCGACAAGCAAAACTCTCATTGAACATCC
>JBGASE010000201.1:0-9131 GCA_044229875.1 Pyrinomonadaceae bacterium
ATGCTCGGACGCGCGCGCGACCGCGCTGTCGGGATCAATCTCGTGCAGGCAAGTGTCGAAGAACTTCCGTTCGCATCAAGTTCGTTTGATGCAGCATTTGCGACATTGGTTTGTTGTTCGGTGAACGACGTCAGACGTCAGACGTCAGACGTCCGACGTCAGACGTCAGACGTCAGACGTCAGTCCGATATTCCAGATTTCAAATTCCAGATTCCACGACAAGTTCGCTTGGAATCTGGATTTTGCAATCTGGAACAACCTACAACTTCACTCGGATTCTGAAATGTGAAATCTGGAATATCCTACAAGTTCACATGGAATCTGAACTCTGGAAGATCCGTCTGACGTCTGGCGTCTGACATCTGACGTCTGGATCTACCTTCCCGGAACGGCGATGTCCGTCGGGGCACCGAATGACTGGATCATCAACCCCGCCTGTGAGCGGTTGACGTACCAGGTCGCGGTTGCGGCTCTGAACACGGCCGTGTCCGCCTTGCCGTCGCCGTCGTAATCGCCGGCTGCCGGCGTGTCGGTCGAGATCCCGAACGGTGCCGCGTAATAGGTTGAATCCTCTGACCGAAGAACGAACCATTCACCCGACGAAGGCCGCCAGAATGCGATGTCCGTTTTACCGTCGCCGGTGAAATCGCGGGCCGTCGGCCGATCGCTCGAAATGCCGAACGTCGCCGCGATGACTCCGGCAGTCGACCGGTTGAGCCACCATTGACCGTTCGACGGTCGGAAGATCGCCATGTCGGCGCGGCCGTCGCCGTCATAATCGCCGACCTGCGGAACGTCGCCGTTGGCGCCGACTTGCTGGATCGTCGTGCCGTTGTCAGATGACCGTTGGACGAACCAGGTCGCCGTCGACGGCCGGAAGACGGCCGCGTCGGCCTTGCCGTCGGCATCAAAGTCGCCCGCCGACGGAATGTCGCCCGCCGCGCCGAACGGGAACGAATAGAACGACGAATCCTCGCTCCGCATCACGAACCATTCGCCCGTCGATTCACGGTAGAACGCGATATCCGTTTTGCCGTCGCCGGTAAAATCTGCCGGCGTCAGCGAATCACTCGATGCGCCGAATTGGAACGCGCGGTCGGCACCGTCCGAACTGCGTGCATACCACCATTCGGCGTTCGACGGACGGAAGATCGAGACATCGGTTTTGCCGTCGCCGTCGAAATCGACATCGCCGGCAGTCGGCGCCGACGCATCTCCGAAGATCGTGAACCGGAACGCCGGGGTCACCGAAACGCCACCCGGTGCGCCGGCGTCCGTAATGTACCAGCGACCGAAGAACGTTCTGCCGACCAACGCCGCGTTGTCGGGGATCACGAGGCTTACCGAAGCAACGCCGTTGCCCGCTCCGGTTCCCTGTGTGGTCACCGAAACCCGCGCAAAGCTTCCAGTCGCCGGGATCGTTGATGTTGCTCCGGGATCAGTATCGTTGACGACGAGAACCGCATTCGCGTTCCCGAGCGCCCTTGAAACGGCGACCGTAAAGCTCTGGTTGCCGACCAACGGCGGCTCGACCGCCGTCGGTTCAGGGACGATCGAGTTCGAACCGGCGATTCCGCTTCCGACGATGACCGGCGCGCGGTTTGAATCTGCGTACGGCCGCGGCGCGTCGAACGGCGGCAATTCGAGCCGGACACGCTCGTCCGTCAAAGAATTTCGAAGAAAGAGCGCAAGTTCGGCTTGCTGAGTCGGGTTCAGACCCCTGGGCTGCACCAGATTACCTGCGAAATTCGGCTCATTCCGGAAATCACCGCCCCGATTGTAGAACGCGACCACCTCTTCGAGGGTCGCAAATCGTCCGTTATGCATGTACGAGGACCGGAGCCCGGCGTTTCTCAGCGACGGCACCCGAAATTGCCCGATCTGATTCTGGTTGCCCGTGACCGATCCGCGTCCGCCGTCTTCAACCACCGGTCTTATGCCGATGTTCCGAAATGTCTGATCGGTGAGCAGGCCGCCGGCATGGCAGACCGCGCATTGCGCGCCGACAAACGTGTTTCGCCCGCGCTGTTCGGCCGCCGGAAGCGGTGTGATCCCCGCGTTCGCGAGATCAAGCGGCGTTTGATCCGAAAACAGCGTGCGTTCGTATGATGCGATCGCCATTGCGATTCTTGACGGAGTCACGTCGGGTGATCCGAACGCTTCCTGAAAGAGCTCAGGATATGTCCGGCCGCCGATCCACGAAGAAAGGGCCGGGGGGATGTTTGTTACAAGCGCGAGCGGTTTCGAATCTTCAATTTGAGCGGCAAGAGCCGTCCAATTGCTGGTGCCGTGTCCCATCTCGACCGAACTGACCGGCGGACCCGCGGCCTGGCTTTCGAGTGCGGCGTTGGCGTTGAGGACCACCACGTTGGTCACCGGATCGCGAAAAACAGGCGTCGCCCGCCCATCCCAAAACAGGTTCGGAGCGTAGGCGGAATTGATGTGCGAATTTGCCTTGCGGCCGGTAACCTGAGCCCGGAAGCCGAAGTTCGTCGACCAGCTGTAGGTTCCGTCGGCATTGTTGACGGGCACACCCGGTGACCCGACGATGTCGTCGCCGGTATTGAAAAGGCTGTCAAGACCGGGGTTCTGCGCACCGAGAAGCGTAGTCAGCGAACGCGGATCCGTTCCGCCCGTTCCCGCACGGTGACACGAACCGCACGAAACGGTTTTGGTCGAAGAAAGCTGCTCATCCCAAAACAACGACTTGCCGAGATAGGCTTTCGCCGCGGTCAGCGGGTTACCGGCCGGTGCCGGTGGCGGCGGTTCGAGCGGCGCGACCGGTCCCTGCTGCGTACCGATTGCGCGCGAGCCCGTCACCACCGAACTCTTCGGACTCACCGTCAGTTGATTTTCGGCCTGTATCCAATAGAAAAACGTCTGACCGGCGATCGCCGTCGTATCGAAGAAGAAATGCTGCGGGACCGTTGCAATGCTGGTCGCGGTCGCCGGATCGTTTGTCGTATTTCTGAAAACCCGGTAGGTCGTCGCTCCGCGGATCGCGTCCCACCAAAGTCCGATCTTGTTGTTATGTCGATTCGTCGTCGCCGTGACGCCGGTCGGCGCGCTCAGTCCGCCCTGGCCGGAAACCTCCGGCGAGGTCCGAAACAGCCCGAACATCAAGGCCGAGCCCGCGAAAATTACGATTGCGATTAGTTTTAGCTTTCTCATAAAATCACCCGATTTTCTCAATTAAAGAACGTAAATAATTGCGTGTCCGCATCAACCGGACTTTGACGTTGCTTTCCGACCATCCAACGGCGTTGGCGACTTCCTTGATCGACATGTCCTGCCCGTGAAAGAGCGTGACCGCGATCCGGTCTTTCGGATCGAGACCGGAAAGCAGTTTCGACGCCAGATCGCGATTGACCAGATCGTTCTCGCCACCCGCATTTCCGTCAGCGACGCTTCCGAGGTATTCGCTTGCGTCGTCGCCGAGTTCCGCGAACAGATCCTCCGGCTTCCGCTGACGCCGGCGAAGTTCGTCGTAACAGACATTGACGGTCACTCGCGAAATCCACGACGTAAATGACTTTTCCTGCCCGCCGCGAAAATTTTTCAAAGAAAAGTAGGCCTTTGCAAATGCGACCTGTGTCAACTCCTCGACAAGTTCCCGCCGATTGAAGAAGCGCCCGACAAGGTGAACGACCAGTCTTTTATAGCGCTCAAACAGAACCGCGAACGCTGCCTCATCACCGCCAAGGACAGCCCGTACAAGCTCCTCGTCGGATTCCGCCTCGGCGGTTTTCGGCATTTCGGCGTTGAAGATCTGTTCCAAGCGGGCTGCGTCCTCGACCATCGAATTCTGCGTTCTATTCCGGCCTGCGAGCCGGACGGCGATCATCGTTCCGCGGCCGTGAATCGACCTGTTTGAATTCCGTCGGAACCTTGAACAATTCGGCCGCCGGATCCCCCCGTCGGATATTGACGAGTTTGAAAACAACCTCTCCGATGAACGGGTCCGTATGCTTCGACATGATCACCATTTGAAGCTCAGGCGAATACCATTTTTCGGTGACGACGAGAACCGGCCGGTCGTTGCCGATTTTTCCGACCGGAATCTCGATCGTCGTCCGCGTGCCTTCTGCATTGATTCCTTCGACGGTTTGCTTACCCAGCGACTCGGTTTTGGCGTCCTGCGGTTCGTCCTTCGGAATCAACGGAGAGGGCTTCTGAAAAGGAATGTCAAAATAGGTCTTGGCGCCATAATCGATCGAGACCGCGCGCCCGGCGACATGATCGACAATATGTATCAGCCGAAGCGGTTCGTTGTCGCGGCCGAGAACCGGAAACCCATTGATCGATTCAACCGGGAGTTCCTGGCGCACCCGACCCTCGGCATCACGATAAATCGCACCTTTTGTCTGGGTCTTCACCAGCGTCCCGTCGAACAGCCGCTTTGACTCTTCACGGACGGTTTCGGCCGAAAATGGCGAACCTTTGACCAATTTATCGCCGAACCTGAATTCCGCGCCGATGAACTGCGCCATGCCGCGCGGATCGCGTGGCTTCTGTTCAGGCGGCCGGACCGCTTTGATCTCTTCCCAATCGATCGTCCGGTCGCCGTTGCGGTCGATTTCGGCAAACTTCGCCGTCAGACCTTCATCGAACTGCGCTCTCGTGATCTCACCGGCGCGGCGATGAATGAAAAGGAACGCCGGAACCTCCTCGACCGGAATCGGCGGACGCCCCTGAACCGGCCGATCGGGCAACTCCGAAACTTCAATCACTCCGTTGGCGTTGGCGTCCGTCTTTTTGAAAAAAGCGTCGCCGGCGGTGCGATATTCTTCGGCTTCGATCCGGCCGTTACGGTTGACATCGACGATCCGCGCCCACGGCGGCGGTCCGCCGACTGGTCCGGGCCCACGACCGCGATTCGGCGGTTGTGCGATGACACTGGCGGCGGCCAGCAGAATTCCAACAAACAAAACTATCGATCTCATGATTCACCCCAACTACTTCTGCAAAAACCTGATGGCGCGGGCAGAACCGTCATCGCCCATCAAAACTTCAGCGTTGACGAACTCGGATTTACCCTGCACTTCCGTTGAGACGCCGAGCGACACCATCATCGTCCGCGGAACTTTGACCTTTACGATCTGTCCGCTCTCAGACTCCGGCGCATACATCAACGCGATGAAATCCGATTTGATCTCGGTCGAGTCGGCAACCGTTTCCGTTCGGTCCGATTTCACGTTCCGCTTGGCGACGATCGTTTTCGGCGTCCGTACCGCTGTACGGTTCACGACCGGTACCGCCTCCGGCGCGACCTCGGTGACGTTGTTGTCGTCTTTGACATTCAGCGAGGCGATCGGCATCGCGGACGAATCCGGCCGATTAAAGGCGATCGTCATCCGATCATCCGAACTTCGCATGAACGCGATCCCGGCAACGGCGATCAGCATCGACGCAAAAACCAGGACACGCCAATCGAACGTTGGCAGCCAGCCGCGGGCCGGTTTCCGCCCGACGACCTGACGCTGAATTCCCCACCAAAGCTGGGGCGAATCAGCGATCTCATCAAGCGATTCCGGCGGCAGCGCCGAATCCCTGATCGCGCTTTTCAGAATCTGATCCAATTGTTCATCTGAAAATTGATTTTTCATACGAATCACCAAAACTGCGTCTCACTCAAAAGGACGCGCGCCGCTTCAGTTCGGTTACAATAACTGCACGTATTTTTTCGAGGACGCCGAAATTATTGCGAATGACCACTGAAATAACAACTCCTCGGTCCGAAATCGTTATCGGCTGTCAGGGCTGGAATTATTCCGACTGGACGACGACCGACCCCGCGTCGCGGATCTTTTATCCGATCGGGACAAGACCCGGCTCGATGCTGGAGACATACGCCAAGGCATTTATTGAAAAATGGGATCGTGAATCGCCCGATTCGTTTCTTTTTTCGCCAAAGCTTCCGCAGGAGATAACGCACGAACGACTGCTCGGCGAAGACTCATTTCCGGTGGTTGAGGAATTCTGCGCGCGGCTTCGCGGATTCGGAACCAAGCTCGCGGTGTGCCTCATCCAACTGCCGCCCCAGTTTGATGCGACTCGGCCCAATGCGTTGCGGTTGCGTCGCTTCCTTGAATTTCTGCCACGAAACGTCCGGTTTGCGGTCGAATTCCGGCGACAGGAGTGGTTTGTCGACTGGACTTTTGAAGAGCTCGGCAAGCACGGGATCGTTCCCGCGCTTGTCGAGGGAAAGTGGATCACGAATCCGGCGATGTTTGAAGCCGCATCGCGGATCCGCGGCGAGTTCGCCTACGTCCGGTTCATGGGCGAGCGCGATCTGATATCGTTTGACCGGATCTGGCGCGACCGAACCGAACATCTGCGCGCTTGGTCGCGGATGATCGCGGGCCTTGAGACGGATCGTTCCTACGTCTATTTCAGCAATCTCTATGAAGGTCACGCGCCGGAAAGTTGCCGCAAGCTAGCGGATTTCGTCGGGCTACCGTCAGTCGATCCGGCGGATCTTGAAAGTCAGAAGAGCCTTTTCTGACTGAGGTTTAACCGCGAATACGCTAAATAAGCGAAAAATCAACTCCCTTTACAAGCGCGCTGAGCCGAGGTTGTTGGTTTTCGCGTTTTTCGCGAATTTCGCGGGCAAAACCTCCGATCATCTCATCGCATTCGTATTCATGTTCGAATTTCGCGACGAATCGCCGGTCTGTGCCGGATCGCGCATTCCCGACGTGTGGCACCAGCCTGTTTTGTGGCCGAGATTGTTGCCGCCCGAAAGCTGTGCGTAGCTGCGTTCGACGACACCGTCCTCCGGATCGGACAAAAACGGATCCGTCGCCAGGTTGCAATAATCGTACCGCCACCAGACATCGGTAAACGAAGTCGTGTGATAAAAGACCTTGGCGCGAGCCCATGTCGGGATTCCTGAGAGCCACGTCGCTGCGCCCGAATACGAAAGATTCGAGTTCGATCCGCAGCCGGCGCCGAAGATCTGCCCGAGCAGCGCCAGATTTCCGGCCAGCGCCGTGCCCTGATACGGCGTTCCGACCGATTGGATCAGCCGCGTTCCCGGACCGGTTGCGTAATCGAGTCCGCTCCAGTAATAGGTGTAAAGATGAAGCGTCGCGGCACCGCCCTGACTGTGCGCGACTGCGCCGAACGACGGATACGCCGCGCCGAAATTCTTGATCAGATTTGCAAACTGATCATGAGTCCGGTTTTGGTTCGGATCATTGAAGACGATATTGTTCGAAAACTGCGACGTCGGAAACGTGTTCCCGCCCGAGCAATAGCCGTGAATCAGCATCAGTTTTCCGCCGACCGCATCGTCGACCGTCTTTTCGGGCCGGTGTCCGAAACGCATTTCGTTGGTGATTTCACCGAAATAGCCGGACGACAGCGAATCGGGAATCTTCATTTCGGGCAAATCGATCCGATCCGCCGTTCCGAGAAGGATCGTTCCATCGGCGTCCTGAAGACGGACGTTTCGAAGCTCGAAGCCGCCTTTTTCGCCCGATCTTGCAAGCCAACGCGAATCGACCGACGTTGAAACCAATGTTTGACGACCGGCAAATCCGCGTTCGACCCAAGACATTCCGCCGACCCACGCGATCGGCGTGTCCGAATCCGAACTCCAGATCTCGCCGTAAACGATCACTTTCTGCCCCAAATTCATGCCCGAAACCGGAAGATCGACACGATATCTGAGATCGTCGGCGAGCCGCGCCACGGCGTCGCCGCTGAAAACCGCGCCCGAGCCGGCAACGTCGATGACGTGTTCGCCGGTCCGGATGAACTCTTCGCCGATCAGCGTCGTTCCGCCGGCCGCTATCTGAATCACGAACCGGCCTGATTCACGCGGAACGAAAACGCCGCCGTAGGTTCCGTCGCCGGCGAGTCCGTCGGCGTGCTGCCCGTCATCGAACATCCGCAGCTTCGAAACGGTTCCGGACGGTCCGCGGACTTCGAATTCGGCCGACGCGAGCGATCCTGCCGGAACGCGCATATCGTTTGAGTTGACATCGACCAAACGCGCGACGACGCCGATCTCACGACCGGCAATCGTTTCCGCGGTATTGATGAACGAATACAGGCGATAAGGTGAATCGCTCGAGGCGACGAGATAACCGACCGTTACATCGCCGGCAACCGAATCTTCGGGTGCCGTCACTTCAAATCTGAGGATCCCGGTGCCCGGCTTCGTGAACGCGAAAACCTCGGCCGGATAAGTCGCGCCGCCAAGCCCGTAGGTCGTTTCGGTCCGTTCCGAAAACGCCGATTCGAGCCGCGGGTTGAAATCTTCTCCGTTCGGCATGATCGCTTTGATTTCGAAGGCGTCCGAATTACGTCCGATGATCATCAGTCTGAAATTTCCGGCCGATTCGACCGGAATGCCGATCGTCTGTTTTCCTTCGCGGATCGGGATCATGGCCGATTTCGAGCTCAGTCCGTTTGCCGACGGATCAGGCAACCGAAGACCGCTGATCTCGTCGGCCGGACCGGCAAGCTGCTTGAATTCGCTGCTGACGGCGACGCGCGATTTTTGTCCGGCCGCAAAATTCGGGGCGATCAGAACGGTTAAGAGAGCGACGATCAAAGATTTCATTTTTTCTCCTCTGGTTTGAAGTTTGATTCGTTGAAGCTCGATCAGACAGTGGCGAATCCGGCGTCGAGCGCGGCGATCAATTCATCGACGTTGTCCGTTGTCGAATTGAGCATCATTCCGGTCCGGATGACATTTCCGAACAGTCCGCCTTTTCCGATCAAAACGCCGCGGCGCTTTGTTTCTTCGAACACTTTGAGAACGGCCTGCGCGTTCGGTTCCTTCGTTTTGCGATCGACGACGAGCTCGATTCCCTGCATCAGCCCTTTGCCGCGAACATCGCCGATGACCTGATATTTTTCCTTGAGTTCGTCGAGCCGCGAGCGCAGGTAATCGCCGACAACGCGGCAGTTCGTCCGCAGGTCTTCGTCTTCGATGAATTTCACGACCGCCAGCCCGGCGGCCATCGAAACCGGATTGCCGCCGAACGTCGCGAACGTCAACCCCGGGAATTTGTCGGCGATCTCGGGCGTCGCGATCGTCCAGCCGATCGGGACGCCGTTGCCCATTCCCTTTGCCGACGTGATGATGTCGGGTTCGACGCCCCAATGCTCGATGCCGA
>JBGASE010000202.1:0-5825 GCA_044229875.1 Pyrinomonadaceae bacterium
GACGTCGATCTTGTGAGCGAGACACCTATCCGATCGTACTCATCCGATGACCCCGACACTCCGCGACTTTTCAAACGCAGCGACACCGCCGATGCCGAACCGGCGCTTTCCGAGTGGAAGTTTGCTGTCGATGATTTGTTTGAATGATACTCGAGAAAATCAAAAATCAATATTCAGGATTCAAGAGGCGCGGAAACGTCACGGAATATTACCGAGTTCATAGGATTCCCGGATTCAAATCAAAATTGCTTTGGATTTTTGAAATCCTAGATAGGCGGTTATCACGGTTCGCATCTTGAAAATACCCGAATTGGGGATTATTATACCCAAAACGGGTATTATATGCCTTCAGAAGTGAATTCCAAAAAGTCGTCGTTGATTGATGTACTCTTTCCGAGCGTTCGCAAAAAGGTGCTCGGGCTGTTGTTCAGCAATCCCGAACGAAGCTATTTTCTCAACGAAATCGTAAGTTTAGCCAAATCAGGAACGGGTGCCGTTCAAAGAGAATTGGAGCGACTTTCCGACCACGGTCTGGTTCTTATGTCACGTGTCGGAAACCAAAAGCACTATCAGGCAAATCCGGATTCGCCGATTTTTGAAGAATTGACGGGCATGATAAGAAAAACAGTCGGTCTCGCGGAACCGTTAAGGGATGCCTTGCGGTCGGTGGACCGGAAGATCCGCTTGGCGTTTGTCTTTGGATCAATAGCAAAAGAAACCGATCATGCATCCAGCGACATCGACCTTCTGATTGTTTCAGATGAGATGAACCTCGAGGACGTTTACGTTTTATTGAGTGATGTTGAAATGGGTCTCAATAGGAAGATCAATCCGACACTCTACACAAATGCCGAGTTTGATGATCGGCTTAGGACCGGGAACTCGTTTCTCTCGCGCGTATTGAAACAGCCGACAATTCAACTGATCGGCGAACTGCCAAATGGGCATTGAACACTTGCAAAATCTAGAACGTATCAGGCAGCTTAGCCACGAACCTCCTTCGAGAACGGAATTTGAGGGGTTGGTATTATCAGGGCAACGGCGTTTGCTGGATGCGCAGAACCTGACTCTGAGTGCTGAAAGCAGATTTGACCTGGCATACAACGCGGCCCATTCGCTCTCGCTCGCAGCGCTCCGCTGGCACGGATACCGGTCCGGCAATCGATATTTGGTTTTTCAGTGTTTAGCGCACACGGTTGAACTGCCAAACGAAAAGTGGCGAATTCTTGATCGAGCCCACAAGAAACGAAACCTGTCGGAGTATGAGGGCGTCACTGATTTCGAGTCGACGCTGACCGAGAGCGTAATACGGGTTGCGCTTGAAATTGAACGCCGCGTGATTGCTTTCGGAGAGCCCTTAGGCGGGTGGCCTGATTTATCTATTGCGTGATCTTTCCCTCGGATTATTCGTAGATCCTGAACGAGTTGGTAAAAAAGACAATATCCCACTTGTCTTTGTCGCCAATTCCTCCGATAAACATAAGATATAGCGTCATTTTATCGCCCTTTTTCAGGTCTTTCGGAAAGTCATTTGCCGCCGGAGTTTGAACGGGAATCCAATAGTCCTTTCCGCACTCGGTAAACAAAAACTCTTTGTCGATCAAACTCATCGGATCGGCATTCCTGTTTGCCTTTATGTTCAGGCCTTCGATCCAAAGCTTGAATAAACCCAACTTTGCGGTAGAAATCTTTCTCGATTGCCCGGCATATTCCAATCGGACCGCCGAATAAAACGGCTTGGCACTAATCAGCAGGTTTACCGATCCTTCGACCTGTTTGGAATTCGAGTTCCCATCCACCAATTCCGACAATGTCCGGGGTTCGTAAAGGTGGTAGGGAAATCCCTGCGCCAAAACTGAACTTTGAGAAATCGCGAAAGCAACAAACAGAACAACTAAACAAACGGTTTTCCTCATATGCCAACTGCCTCCTATTTCCGTCAGCGTAGCACCGGACCCGTTTGAAGACAAGAAATTTTTCGTTTGACAACCGCTGCCGCCCTCGACGATTCACCGTTTGCTGAATGAATACTCATTCATTTATAATCCTTGCAACTCGAATTTCATCGATCAAGGATTAGGAATGACTATGCTGAATATCGGAAAGGCCGCGGTTTTGGGCGCGGGGACAATGGGCGCGGCGATCGCGGCGCATCTGACGAATGCCGGAATTCCGGTACTGCTGCTCGACATCGCGCCGCGTGAAGAGGACGCGAAAGACAAGAACTCTATCGTCAAGGGATTGTTCGAGGCCGCGAAGAAACTCAAACCGGCACCGTTCATGCTTGCCGAAAACGCCGGACTGATCTCGCTCGGCAACTTCGACGAAGATATGCCGCGCCTGAAAGACTGCGACTTCGTCATCGAAGCCGTCGTCGAACGCCTCGACATCAAACACAAGGTTTTTGCCGAAGTCGAAAAGTACCGTAAACCGGGTTCGATCATCGCTTCAAATACGAGCGGCATTCCGATCCAGTCGATCGCCGAGCCGTTCTCCGACGATTTCAAAAAGCATTTCATGGGGATCCATTTCTTCAACCCGCCGCGCTACATGAAACTGGTTGAAGTCATCCCGATCAAAGAAACCGACGGCGTCATCGCCTGCAGAGTCTTCGGATTTCTCGACCAGCGGCTCGGCAAAGGGGTCGTTCCGGCAAAAGATCGTCCGAATTTTATCGCCAACCGCATCGGCGTTTTCTCGATCATGGCGACGCTCAACGAAATGATCGCGATGAATCTGACGCCGACCGAGGTCGATCAGATCACCGGAAAAGCGATCGGGCACGCCTCGAGCGCGACCTTCCGGACATCAGATCTTGTAGGGCTCGACGTCACGGCGCATGTTGTTTCGAATCTCTATCCGGCGATTCCCGACGACGAGGACCGCGAGACTTTCAAAATCCCGGAAGTAATGCAGACCCTGCTCGACAAAAAGATTCTTGGCGACAAATCGAACGGCGGATTTTTCAAGAAATCAAAGGACGAAACCGGCAAACGCGTAATCCTCGAACTCGATCTCGCGACGTTTGAATACAAACCGCAGGCCAAGACGAAATTCGCGTCGCTTGACGCGGCAAAGGCGATTGACGACATCGCGGCGCGCGTCAAAAAGCTTGTCTGGGGCGACGACAAGGTGGCCGAATTTCTGTGGAAAACGACCGCACGGATTTCGCGTTACGCGGCGAACCGGATTCCGGAGATCGCCGACACGATCGTCGAGATCGACAACGCGATCAAATGGGGTTTCGGTTGGGAGATCGGCGTTTTCGAGACTTGGGACGCGATCGGTGTCGCCGAATCGGTCGAACGGATGAAAGCCGAAGGCCAGACGATCCCAGTTCATGTTCAGAAGATGCTCGATTCAGGCGCGACATCGTTTTACAAATACGAGAACGGCGTTCGGTCGTACTTTGATTTCCGGACGAACGCCTACGCGGAAATGCCTGACCGTCAAGGAGTTATGGTGCTGAAATCGGTCAAGGACCGGACCGGCGTCATCAAAAAGAATCAGGGCGCGAGCCTTATCGACATCGGCGACGGCGTTGCGTGTCTCGAATTTCACTCGAAGATGAATTCGATCGGCGGCGATACGATGTCGATGATGAAGTTCGCGATCGAAGAGGTTGAGAAGAATCACGTCGGACTCGTGATCGGCAATCAGGGCGGGAACTTCTCGGCTGGCGCCAACATTGCGATGCTGCTGCTTGCCGCGCAGGAAGAGGAATGGGATGACATCAACCTGATGATCCACACTTTCCAGCAGGCAAACATGCGGCTTCGGTATTCGTCAAAGCCGGTCGTCGCCGCGCCGTACGGCCTGACGCTCGGCGGCGGCTGCGAAGTCTCGATCCACGCGGACAAGGTTCGGGCGGCCGGCGAGACGTACATGGGCCTTGTCGAGGTCGGCGTCGGACTACTTCCGGGCGGCGGCGGAACGAAAGAGATGATGATGCGTTCGATGGATCTCGCGGCCAAAACTCCGGATGCCGATCCGCTAGTGTTTTTGAAGAAAACATTCGAAATGATCGGCATGGGCAAGGTCGCAACGAGCGCCCAGGAAGCGCGTTCGTGGGGATTTTTGCGCGATTCGGACGCGATCTCGATGAACGGCGACAGGTTGATCGCGGACGCGAAACAGGAAGTTTTGAATCTGGCGGCTGCGGGTTATACGCAACCGGTTCAGCGAACCGACATTGCGGCGATGGGTGAGGCCGGAATGGCCGCATTCAAAATCGCGCTGACGATGATGAAACGCGGCGGTTATATTTCAGATCACGACGAATTGATCGGCCGCAAGATCGCAAAAATTCTCTGCGGCGGCGAAATGAATCACTCGGCGCGGGTTTCTGAACAATACCTGCTCGATCTTGAACGTGAAGGATTTCTTTCGCTTTGCGGCGAACGCAAAACGCAGGAACGGATCGCGGCGATGCTCAAGACGGGCAAGCCGCTACGGAATTAAGATTTCGAAAAAGTCGGCAAACCGGGGCGATGACCACTCATCGCTCCTTTTTCGGAACTTCATCCGCGTATTACTAATCCCATATGATCACCGAAGAACTCAAGGAAATCACCGAAAAGGTCAAATCGGCGTTTGGAAGTCTGAACGAAGAACAGCTGAACTGGCGGGCGACGACCGAAAGTTGGAGTGTCGGCCAATGTCTCGAACATCTGATCAAGACGAACGAGCTCTTTTACGCCGAATTCGACAAGATCGCCGGCGGAGGTCGCCAGAACTCATTCTGGGAAAGCTGGTCGCCGTTTACCAAAATCGGCGGAAATTTTCTCGTAAAAACGCTCAAGGCTGATGAAAAGAAATTGAAGGCTCCGACGCAGGTGGTGGTTCCGCCAAGTGCCGTCGAGACTGAGATCGTCGCCAAGTTCGCCGCGCATCAATCTGAACTCGGTGCCAAGATCGAAGCGCTTTCCGGCGCAGATCCGGAGAAAACGGTTCTGACATCACCTTTCATGGGCCTTATGACGTACACACTCGGCACGGGACTCGAGGTCATTGTCGAGCATGAGAAACGACATGTCAGGCAGGCCGAGCGTGTCATGAATTCCGATGGATTTCCGCGATGAATACGGAGCTCTCGCGTTTGATTGACGATGCCGGGGCGGTTTCGCAAAATGTCGATCAGTTGTTCGGCGAATTGAGCGGAAGGCAACTGAACTGGAAATCGGAACCGTCCGCGTGGAGCATCGCTCAGTGTCTTGAGCATCTGATCATCACCAACCAGCTCGAGTTTCCGGCGATCCGCGATGCGATCCGGCCTGAATACGACAATCCGTTCTGGAGCCGGTTTCCGTTGCTTCCGGCGATCTTCGGCCGGATCATGATCTGGCTTTTCGCGACCGAAAGCCGGCGGCGAGTGAAGGCGCCGAAGATGTTCCAGCCGTCGCAGAGCGAATTGCCGAAAGACATCGTTAAAGATTTCATCGGTCATCAACGGGAAGTGGTCGATCTTTTAAAGCAATGCAGCCGGCTGGACATCGATCGGATCAGGATCGTTTCTCCGGTTTCAAATTTCATTACGTACTCGCTCCGCGACGCATTCAGAGTTCTGGTCGGCCACGAACAACGCCATCTGCGGCAGGCGATAAGAGTCGCCGAATCCGCCGGATTCCCGCGTTGAATCCACGCCAAATATGCCCGAGTCATTCGCATCCAGTTTCGCACGTTTCAAGTTCAACCTCGTAGATTCTATCAACCGATTTTCGGTCGCGCAAAAGTGATCGGATCTCATCAAGTTCCGCGTCGCCGATCCGGAATTCGGCGTAGAGCGTTTCCGTACCTGGCCGTTTGAACCTGATCGATGCTGACTT
>JBGASE010000203.1:0-5768 GCA_044229875.1 Pyrinomonadaceae bacterium
CTCGTCGCTTCGGCGATCGTGTCGCCTTTCTTTATCTGCTCGGTTCGATACGCTTCTTTGAGAATGTGGAGCGCCATCCGGTCCTTGATAGAACCGGAAAGGTTGAGATGCTCGGCTTTGGCGAAGATCGTCCGACGCTCGCCGCGATATTTGAAGTGGACCGCAAGCAACGGGGTGTTTCCGATCAGGTTTTCGACGTAGAGCGATTTACCGGCCTTCGCGAAATGGTTTTGGTATTCGGCAAGACTTGCGAAGTTCATAAGACAAAAAAAGTTAAAAAGTTAAAAAGTTAAAAAGTTAAAAAGTGAAAAATGTCAGTACCGCCTGCGTAAGCGGGCGGGCAAAAGTGAAAAATGTCGGTACCGCATGCGCAAGAGCTTGTGTCAAAACTCGCCTCAATCGGGATTTGAATGAATTGCCGTTCGTTTTTAACGAACGGAAAAAGAAACAAAGCAAAATCCCGGCTTTAGCCGAATTTTTGGGTAAAGCCTTGTGGGCATTGAGTTTGCCTTTATCCGTCTACTGAAGCAGACGGCAATTCATTAAAATCCGAATCCGTTCCGGTCGACATCAAAGACCTGGAAAAGTCAGTTTCGGGACAGCTTTTTACACCGGCGGTACCGACACCTCTCAGCCGACCCGCCCGCTGACGCAGGCGGTACTGACATTTTCACTTTTCCACTTTTCCACTCTTTTAACCGCAAAGCACCGCACCGCCGTTGACGTTGAGGATTTCGCCGGTCGTGTGACGTGACCAATCCGACAAAAGAAAACAGATTGAAAGCGCGATGTCATCGGTCGTCGCCATCCGTTTGAGCGGGATCGATCCGATCACCTTCTCTTTGTATTCAACGTCTTCAAATACCGGTCGGACCATGGCGGTTTCAATCCAACCCGGCGCGACGCAGTTGACGCGTATCTTCGGACAAAGCTCGCTTGCCAAAGCCTTCGTGAAGCTGATCTGGCCGCCTTTCGATGCCGCGTAATTCGAATAATTCGCCTCGCCGCGCTGTCCGGCGGTCGAACTGACCAAAACGATCGCGCCCGAATCCTGCTTTTTCATTGCCGGAACACAAGCCTTCGTTACCGCCCAAGCCGCCTTGAGATTGGTGTTGATTACCTTGTTCCAGGTCTCTTCGGTCATTTCCTCGATCGGAGCGCCTTCCCAGATCCCTGCGTTAAGAACGACCAGATCGATCCGGCCGAATTTCTCGATCGCCGCCTGCGCCAGATTGCGCGCGTCCGACCATTGTGAAACATCGCCCTGAACCGCGATCGCGTCGACGCCTTTCTCCTTGCACAACGCGACGACATTGTTGGCCTTGACGTCTTCTTTCAGATAATTGACGACAACGTTGGCCCCGGACTCGGCAAGGCGCATCGCCGTCGCACGTCCGACGCCCCGCGACGCGCCCGTGACGATCGCCGTCTTGCCGGCGAAAAGATTTGAAGGAAGCTTGATATCAACCGGATGTTCGTTCATCTGTTCGTCCTTCCGCGTCTGAGCGCGGAAATCTTTGATGTCTGTAGCCGATTGCAGTTTGCCGAAAATGGTGGCGCCTTTGTCGGCAAATTAGGTTCGGGTTGGTATAGAATAAGCCTCATTCACGGCATTTTTCAAAGTATGAGCGAACAAACCACATTTGAAGATCAGCCGATTGCCTGGCAACCGACGCCGGAGGTGATCGAGCACGCCCAACTGACCCGTTTCATGAAACAAACGGGTGTCGCGACATGGCAGGAACTTTACGATCTTTCAGTTTCCGATGTTGAGCGATTTACCGAAGAGGTGCTGAAGTTCCTCGCAATTGAGTTCGATCCGCCGTACTCGAAGTTGCTCGACACGTCGGATGGTATCGAATGGTCGAAATGGTGCGTCGGCGGCGGACTCAATATCGCCGCGACGTGCGTCGATCGATGGGCCGACGCTGCGCTTAAGAATCAACCGGCGGTGATTTGGGAGGACGAGGACGGCGAGGTCCGAAGATCGACTTACAAACAGTTGCTGAATGAGATCGAAACCGTCTCGGCGGCGTTGCGCAAACGCGGGATCGGGAAAGGCGACGCCGTCGGAATCCATCTTCCGATGATGATCGAAACGGTCGTCGCGCTGATCGCACTGGCTCGGATCGGCGCGATCGCGGTTCCGGTTTTTTCCGGTTACGGCGTCGATGCGATCAGTTCGCGACTTAATGCGGTCGGTGCCAAAGCACTCTTCACTTGCGACGGTTTTCCGCGCCGCGGCAGGGTCTACAACGCGTTTGAGGTGGCAACGGCGGCGGTCGCGGAGTCGCCGACGGTCAAAAACGTTTTCATCGTGACCCGATTGCAATCCGGTTCAATCTCGTGGGATTTGCCGGGCGTAACGGTTGAGTTTTACGATCTCGACCTGATCTGCGACGGCGAGGAAATGAGGCTCGACGAAGCCGACGGTTTCGCCGGGCTTTCCGCGGTTGAACCGACCCAGGCCGAAGATCCGCTGATCATTCTTTACACTTCCGGCACGACCGGCAAACCGAAAGGCATCGCTCACACGCATTGCGGGTTTCCGATCAAATCCGCGCAGGACATGGCCTTCGGCACCGATGTCGGCAGCGGAACACGCATTTCGTGGGTCACCGATATCGGGTGGATGATGGGGCCGTGGCTGATCTACGGCGCGCTGATCAATGGCGGCACGATCGTCATTTACGACGGCGCTCCGGATTTTCCGGAAGCTGATCGGATGTGGGAATTCTGCGCGAGGCACAAGGTTGAAGTTCTCGGGATTTCCCCGACGCTTGTCCGAGCACTTGCCGCAAAGGGCGATGATCTGCCAAAAGCGCACGATCTTTCGCATTTGCGTGCATTTGCCTCGACGGGCGAACCCTGGAATCCGGCGCCGTGGTGGTGGCTGTTTGAAAAGGTCGGCGACTCGAAACTTCCGATCATCAACTATTCCGGCGGCACCGAAATTTCCGGCGGGATACTGATGGGAAATCCGCTGCTTCCGATCAAGCCGTGTTCATTTCCGGCGCCGTGCCCCGGAATCGATGCCGTATTGCTTGACGAATCGGGGAATCCGGTCGAACGCGGAAAAGTCGGCGAACTTTCGATCCGCAGACCATGGATCGGAATGGCGCGCGGATTCTGGGAAGAACCTCAGCGATATCTCGACACGTATTGGACTCGATTCGACAAGATCTGGGTTCATGGTGACTGGGCAATGCAGGATGCCGACGGGCATTGGTACATTCTCGGCCGTTCCGACGACACGCTGAAAGTCGCCGGCAAGCGCGTCGGACCGGCCGAGGTCGAGAGTCTTCTGGTTGCGCACGAACAGGTCACGGAAGCTGCTGTCATCGGCGTTCCGGATGAGGTAAAAGGCACGGTGATGGTCGCGTTCTGCGTCCTCGGATCCGGGATCGAAGGAACGCGCGAACTTGAGGCTGAACTGAAACAACTGGTCGCAAAGGACATGGGTAAGCCGCTGGCGCCATCTCGGATTCATTTTGTCTCAGCGCTTCCGAAAACGCGCAACGCAAAGGTCATGCGACGCGTTATCCGGGCCGCATTTCTGGGCGAAAACGCGGGCGATCTTTCGGCGCTCGAAAACCCACAGACCGTTGACGAGATTCGGAATGCGTCGCGATAGCGAACCAATGGCTTGATGATGGTTGTGAATGTCGATCAAAGCGGAATCGAAAGAGCCGAGCAAGACGCGCTCGAATCTGCCGGAATGTTGCTTCGTGCGCGCCTGACCGAGATTTTTGAGCTTCGCGACGCGGTGATCAAAGCGGATGACATTGAGGCAGTTCATGACATGCGGGTCATGACACGGCGCATCCGGAGCGCCCTTCGCGATCTGCGGAAACTGATCGACGCTCAAGTGCTTAACAACCTTTCCGTTAACCTGAGATCGCTCGCGAGTGTGCTTGGCGAAGCGCGTGACGACGATGTGGCGATCGTGGCGTTGCTCGAATTTCACGCGAAATCGGACGATGCCGAGATCCGATCCGGAATCGATGTCCTGATCGCGGAACGTTCCGCGCGGCGAACCTCCGTTCAGCCAAGACTTGTCGAAGCGCTGACCGAAGTCGAACTTGCCAAACTCCTTGAATCTTTCAACGCCGCATTTTTCGATCCTTCAAATCGTCGCCCGAATTCGCAGATCGCTTTTGCCGAAGCCGGTCGGAGAGCGATTGAAAAAGGAATTGAGGAGTTCATCGATCTTGCCGACAGCCTCGCGAAACCAACGGAAACCGAACGGCTGCATATGCTTCGGATCGCTGCAAAGCGCCTGCGGTACTCAATGGAATTTTTCGGAATCTGCTGGGGAAACCGGCTCAGATCGTTCGCAAAGAAAGTCGCTGAAATGCAGACATTTCTTGGCGAGGTTCACGACGCGGATGTCTGGATCGAAAATCTCGATTCCCGCGATCACGATAAGACAAGCCGCTGGTTGAAGACCGAGTTCTTTCGGATCCGGACGCGAAATCACCGCGAGGCCTTCGAGCTTTGGTCCGACTGGCGGGAAGCGGGTTTGATAAAAAAGATCCGCCGGACGATTCAGGATTGAACCGGAGTTACGGTGACCGGCACGCCATTGAGAACGGCGTTTCCAGTCAGTTCGTCAATTTCAAGCTCGTCGGTCAAGTCGTTTACTGAAACGCCCGAATTTATCGCGTTTCCTTTAAACCCGTCGCGCGCATGACCGTAACCATGCGGGATCGAAACGACGCCCGGCGCGATGTCGTCGGTAATTTCGCAAACAATCTCAACCGATCCGGTGCGTGAAGCGACCCGGGCCACCGATCCGTTTGAAAGCCGCAGCCGTTCGGCGTCGCCGGAATTGATCAGCATCGTGCACCGGTTTTTGCCTTTCATCAGGATTTCGCTCGAATGAAGTCACGAATTGTTGTCGCGCAGGTTCCGCCGGCCGATGAGCATAAACTGCGAAGTTTCGTCCGGCTTGTCTGAGTTCACTCTTTCGAGATCGGCGAGCATCGGAGCCGGCGCGACGTCGATCCGCTTTTCCGTGTTCAGGAGCCGATCTGGCAGGCACGGTTCCAGCGGGCCGAGATCGATTCCGTGAGTCTGTTGCTTGAGTTGATCGAGCGACAACTTGTGCGGCCCAAATCTCAGTCCGAGATCGAGACGCTGCTCCGGCGGCGCTGGCTCAAATTGCGTTTCGGCAGCGCTCAGCCGATGCGCAAGGTCCTGAATGATCTCCCAATCAAACTTCGCGCCCGGCGATTTCTCAAACAGCGGAGCCGAGTATTTGGCCACGTTCCGGACGGCAAGGAGGTTGAAGATCGCGTCGAAGTGCGATGTTTCAAGTCCCGTTGCGGGCGGAAGAATGATCGAGGCGTGCCGCGTCGTTTCGTTGACGAAGATGTCGATCGAAACCATGAAATCGAGATCCGGCAACGACTTTTCCAATCGTTTCCCGTTTGGCGTCGAAAGTACCGGATTCGCGCAATTCGTGATCAGGGCCCGGATCCGGCGATCGCCGTCAGCATTCAATTCATCGGAAAGCGCCGCGGCCGGAAGTTCTCCCATGAACTCGGGCAGATCGCGGACCGATGATCGCCATCGATCAAAGATCATCTCACCGCGTTTCGCCGTTTGCAAAAGATCAAGCGCCGGTTTGGTAAACATCGCGCCGCCGGCACGATCGAAGTTTCCGGTGACGATGTTGATGACGTTGATCAACCACTGGCAAAGTCCGCCGTACTTTTGGACCGAAACTCCCATCCGTCCGTAACAGACGGCTGACCTTGCGGCAG
>JBGASE010000028.1:0-25910 GCA_044229875.1 Pyrinomonadaceae bacterium
AGTTGTTTGGTGCGCTCACGCGCTTGATCTTCGGTAGTCATATTAGGCAAAACGGAACGGACAACGGACAATGCAAAAACGCAGAGCAACGACCTGCTTAGTGCAAAGTGCAAAGTGCAGAGTGCAGAGTGCAAAGTGCAGAGTGCAGAGTGCAGAGTGCAGGGTGCAAAGTGCAAAGTGCAGAGCGCAGATCGCAGAGCGCAGAGCGCAGAGTGCCCAATTTCAGACTTACATTGTCAGATGTTCATTGTCCATTGTCCATTGTCCACTTTGCACTCTGCACTCAGCACTTTGCACTGTGTGTGCACTTTGCACTGCGTGCACTTTGCACTCTGCGCTTCGCACTCTCTATAATCTCCTTTTTACTCAATTATTCGAGAAGAGGACTTTTATGGCAGAACAATTTGATGTGGTGATCATCGGATCGGGACCGGGCGGATACGTCGCGGCGGTGCGCGGTTCGCAGATGGGGTTGAAAGTTGCGTTGATTGAAAAGGAGCCCGACGCACGGCTTGGCGGAACCTGCGGACTTCGCGGATGCATTCCGACGAAGGCGCTTTTGAACGCGGCCCACCTTTACGAAAAGGCCCAGCATTTTGAGAATTTCGGACTCAAGGTCGACGGACTGAGCTACGATTTCGCCAAGGTCCAGGACTATAAATCGGGTGTTGTCGCGAAGAATTCGGCCGGCGTGACTTATTTGATGAAGAAAAATAAGATCACTGTTTTCAACGGTTTCGGTCGCATTGCGGGGAAAGGCAAGGTCGAAGTCGCTTATGCGGACGGAAAGAAGGAAACGGTCGATGCAAAGAACATCATCATCGCCACCGGATCGGTTGTCCGTCCGATTCCCGGATTTGAAGTCGACGGAAAACAAGTCGTCAATTCGGATCAGATCCTCGAACTCAACCACGTTCCGAAATCGATGGTCGTTCTCGGTTCGGGCGCTGTCGGCGTCGAATTCGCGAGCGTTTATTCGCGCTTCGGCTGCGATACGACGGTCGTCGAGTTGATGGACCGGATCGTTCCGCTCGAAGACGCCGATGTTTCGAAGGAACTTGAGCGGGCGTTTAAGAAACGCGGAATCAAGTGCCTGACCGGCGTCAAGATGGAAAAGCTTTCAAAGACGAAATCGAGCGTCAAGGTCTCAGGCAAGGACGCAAAGGGAAAGGACGTCGAACTTGAAGCCGAAATGCTTCTCGTCGCAATCGGACGCATGCCGTACCTCGAAAAGCTCGGACTTGAGAACACGAAAGTCGTCGTCAATCCGCGTGGAACGATCAAGGTCAGCGAATTTTGCGAAACGGATGAGCCCAACGTTTACGCGATCGGCGACGTCATCGATACCGCGTGGCTCGCGCACCTTGCGTCGAAGGAAGGCTGTATGGTCGTCGAGCGGATCGCCGGCAAAAAGGTCGAACCGATCAATCATCGTCTGGTCCCGAACTGCACCTATTGCGATCCGGAAGTCGCCAGCGTCGGACTGACCGAGGCGAAGGCGAAGGAAGCCGGATACGACGTCAAGATCGGCAAATTCCCGTTTTCGGCGAGCGGCAAGGCGCGGATTCTCGGCGAGACCGACGGATTCATCAAGATCGTTTCAGAAAAGAAATACGATGAAGTTCTCGGTGTCCACATCATCGGCCCGCATGCGACGGAACTGCTCGCCGAAGCCTGTGTCGCGATGAGTCTTGAGGCGACCGCCGAATCGATCGCAAGCACGATCCACGCGCACCCGACCGTGTCTGAATCGATGATGGAAGCAGCCGAAGGCGTTCACGATCTGACGATACATATGTAAGCAATGCTTCTCAGTGCAGAGTGCAAAGTGCAAAGTGCAAAGTGCAAAGTGCAGAGTGCAAAGTGCAAAGTGCAGAGTGCAAAGTGCAAAGTGCAGAGTGCAGAGTGCAAAGTGCAAAGTGCAGAGTGCAAAGTGGAGAGTGCAAAGTGCAGAGTGCAAAGTGCAGGGTGCAGATTGACAATGGACAGTTGACACTACCATTGACTATTTCAGCTTAGCTGCACTTTGAACTGTGCACTCTGCACTTTGAACTTTGCACTTTGCACTCTGCACTCTGCACACTGCACTCTGCACTTTGCACTTTGCACTAACAGACGCTTTGCACTTCACCGTCCCTTCGTGTTGTCGAAAAAATTGTCTGAGCGCGATTCCCACTTGTTTTTTTGGCTGTGTTCGATCTGCTTCGCCCGCCGTTTTAACTCTTCCTCGCGGATCCGGCGACGTTCGTCGCGCGTCGGGGGCGGTGTCCCGCGATCACCCCAATAATACTTAAGTGTTATGAATAAAAGGGTTCCAGACCCCAAAACGGTTAACACGATGACGATCAGAACGACCCATGCGAAGTTCGACATGGCTTCGATTTTAACTTCAAACTGTCCGCAATAGAAGGTCAGCCGCGATGTTCGCGATGCATCGGCGATTGGAATATAATCAGCAAAAAGTATGAAAGCCGAACAGACATCATATCCGCGGAGCAGGATCAAGGTTCTTCTTCTTGAAAATATCTCGGACGCCGCCGCCGATGAATTGCGGTTGAGCGGTTACATCGACATCACGCGCCACGCCGGCGCCCTCAGCGAAGAACAGTTGATCGAAGCGATTTCGGGGATTCACGTTCTCGGTATCCGCTCTAAAACACAGATTTCGGCGCGCGTCATCGAAGCCGCCGACAGACTGCTTGCGATCGGCTGTTTCTGCATCGGAACCAATCAGGTCGATCTCAAAGCCGCAACCGAGCGCGGTGTAGCGGTTTTCAACGCGCCGTATTCGAACACGCGGTCGGTCGCTGAACTTGTGATCGGGCTGTTTGTGATGCTGATCCGTCGAATATCCGACAAAAACTTCGCCGCGCACGCCGGAAAATGGCAAAAGGACGCGAAAGGAAGTTACGAACTGCGCGGCAAAACGCTCGGGATCATCGGCTACGGCAATATCGGCTCGCAGGTGTCGGTGCTTGCCGAGGCACTCGGGATGCACGTTTTTTATTACGATACGCTGACCAAGTTGCCGCACGGCAACGCCCGGCAACTGCGCGAACTCGACGAACTGCTCGAGGTTTCGGACATCGTCACGCTCCATGTGCCGTCATCTCCGTCGACGCGGAACATGATCAATGCGGGAACGCTCGGGAAGATGAAAAAGGGAGCGATCCTGCTCAATTACGCACGCGGCGACGTCGTCGAGCTCGACGCACTTCGTGATGCCATCGATGCCGGCAGGATCAGCGGCGCCGCGATCGACGTTTTTCCGCACGAACCCGAGAAGAACGGCGATCCGTTCGATTCAGTCCTTCAGGGTTTGCCGAACGTGATTCTGACGCCGCACATTGGCGGCTCGACCGAGGAAGCGCAGGAAAATATCGGCTTCGACGTTTCGGCAAAGCTCATCAAATATATCGAATTCGGCGCCTCCGAAGGTTCGCACACGGTTCCCGCCGTAAGTCTGCCTCTGCAGGATGGCACACACCGCATTCTTCATATTCACCGCAATATTCCCGGCGTTTTGTCGGAAATAAATTCCCGATTGTCGGAAAAGGGAATCAACATCCTCGGACAATATCTGAAAACGAATGACGAGATCGGCTATGTGATTCTCGACGTCGATCAGGAACTTTCGAAAGACGCCCACGAAGTCCTGCGCGACGTCAAGGGCACATTGAAGACGAGGATCGTCTTCTGATTTTGGATTTCGGATTTTGGATTTTGGATTTCCGTGGTCGGAAGTCAGACGATCCCAAATCTGAAATATCCGAAATCCCAAATCCGAGATCTGAAATCAATTTCATGGAAGAGACATACGTCAGGGAAGTCATCAGCGAAGGCGAGGCGCGTTTTGAAAAACTTCGAAACCGGCTCGGATTCATCCTTGCGCCGCTCGCGTTCGTTGCGATTTACTTCTTTCCGTTCGAAGGGCTTAAACCGGAAGCGCATCGTCTGGCGGCGATCATGGCGGCAGTTGTTATTCTCTGGCTTTGCGAATCGCTGCCGATGACAGCGACCGTCCTTGCCGGCGCCGCGTTTTGCGTGCTCCTTCAGGTTGCTCCCGCAAAAGACGTTTTTGCGCCGTTCTCTGATCCGCTCATTTTTCTTTTTATCGGTTCATTTATCCTTGCGCGTGCGATCTTTGTTCATAAGCTTGATCGCAGAGTCGCATTTACGGTTCTTGCCTGGGATTTCATCGGTGCGAAGCCGAGCCGGATTCTGTTCGCATTCGGCGCGGTCACTGCATTCGTTTCGGCGTGGATTTCGAATACCGCGACAACTGCGATGATGTTCGCGATTGGAATGTCGATCATCAATTTTCTCTTTGCGCAGGAGAAGGAGTCAGGGATCAAGATCAATCGCGAATACGCGACGGCGCTGATGCTGATGACGAGTTTCGCCGCGTCAATCGGCGGGTTGGCAACGCCGATCGGTACGCCGCCGAACGTCATCGGGATCGGATTCATCCGGCAACTCGGCGGAGCAGATATTTCTTTCTTCAAATGGATGATGATCGGTTTCCCGATCGTTGTGGTGCTTTATCTGTTCCTTGCCTTCTATCTCAACAAACTGGCTCCGGCCGGCGTCAAAGAGATCGCCGGCAGCGCCGAAATGCTTGATCGGGAACGTGACAAACTCGGTCCGCTGACACGCGGCCAGAAATCGGTGATGATCGCGTTTGCGGTGACGATCCTGATGTGGATAGTTCCGGGCCTTGTCGCGCTTTTCGTTGGCGAAACAAGTCCGGCGTACAAGTTGCTCAACGCCCGGATGCCGGAGGCCGTCGGCGCCGTGCTGGGAGCGATGCTTCTTTTTCTGCTTCCCGGTGACGAGACGGGCAAAAAAGCGATGACTTGGGATGAAGCGGTAAAGATCGATTGGGGCGTCATCTTTTTGTATGGCGGCGGGTTCGCGCTCGGCGTGCTTTCGTTCCAGACCGGACTCGCCGAAGCCGTTGGACGCGGACTGACCTCGTTGCTGCCCTTCAGCGGCGGTTTTGGGCTGCTGGTCGCGTCGGTGATCGTGGCGGTCATTGTCTCGGAAACGACTTCGAACACGGCGTCCGCGAACATGGTCGTCCCGGTGGCGATCGCAATCGCGACGACGCAAGGGCAAGATCCTTTCATTCCGGCGCTCGGCGCCACGCTCGGCGCCAGCCTCGGGTTCATGCTTCCGGTCTCGACGCCGTGCAACGCGATCGTTTACGGCTCGGGCTACATTCCGCTGATGAAAATGGTCAAATACGGAATACTGCTCGACATCGTCGGCGCAATCGTCATCATTGCATTCGTCTCGTTGCTTGGTGGATTCCTGAGATAGTGACCGTTCTTTAGTGCAGAGTGCAAAGTGCAAAGTGGACAATGGACAATGGACAGTTCATTAGTGCAGAGTGCAGAGTGCAGAGTTCAAAGTGCGCTTTGTGCACCGATCATTCGCCGATCATTGTCCATTGTCCAATTTGGACTCGGACTCTGCACTTTGCACTGATGAACTGTCCATTGTCCATTGTCCATTTTCCGCTCTGCACTTTGCACTCTGCACTTTGCACTAATGAACTGTCCATTGCCCAATGTGGACTCTGCACTTTGCACTTTGCACTTTGCACTCTGCACTAATCTTTGCCGGCGAGCCGCTTTCCGATGAGCTTGTAGACCTGGAAGTTGTAGACAAGCCCGAGGTGCGTTCCGGTGACCTCGAAGTTGTTGTCCTCAAAGCGGGATCGGCAATTCTGCCAATCGACGATGCCGTCCGACTTCGTATAAATCGCGGTTTGGCCGATTTCCTTCGGCAGAAAATTGTGGAGCGCCGTAACAGCGGGGCAATGACAGTGACCCGTGTAGCATTTCGGATATTCGCTTTTGTCCGTTTTGCGGAAAATCCGGAGCCGGATGCTTTCGGCGAGCTTGATGACGTGCGGGTGCGAGCGGACGCCGCGAAAAGGCGATCCGAGCGTCGTTACCGATTCGACCAGTTCCGGATGCTGCGTTGCGGCCGATCTTGAAAGGACGCCGCCGAGGCTATGACCGATCAGGTGCACTTTTCTGCCGGTTTCTTTGTGCGCGCGTTCGATGGTCGCAATCAGCCGATCACTGAGCGTGTTCAGGCATTCCGCGTTCCAGCCGATGTTAGAAAGATAAGGCTTGTATCCGATCCGCGAAAGCCAGAGATAAAGTTCGTAAAGATAGACGTCAGCGCCGAGGAATCCGGGTACGACGATCGCCGCCGAACCGTCTCCGCGCGGGACACCGAATCCGAAATAGACCGGCGACATGTGAAGCAGCATCCAATCGACGCCGACCAACGACTCAAACCAGATCGGCAACGCATGCGAACGCATTTCCTTGTCAAATCCGGTAATTACTTCAAGTTCGCCTTCTAGAATATCCATCTCGATATTTTGGATTTCGGATTGCGGATTTCGGATTCATCTTTAGAATTCAAAAGCCGAAATCCAAAATCAACTCATTGCTGCGGCGGCCGCGTAAAGTTTGAGATCTTCGAACACCTGATCGAGAATCTCTTTGAACTTCTCAACATCGCGCATCGCCTGCGCGTCCGACGAAAGTCCGAAATAAAGCACTTGATTATAACTGAAAATGGCGCAGCCGAGCCCGAGACCGTAGCCGATCGGAACATACGGATAATGCGCGAGCATCTTTTTGCCGACGAGATACAGTGGAACCTGCGGACCTGGAACATTCGTCGCGACCATGTTGAACGGCGGAAACGGAAGATCGGCGACCGAACCGAGCACCGATTGAATCGGTGCCGGAAGCATTGAATACATCGCGCCGACGACGCCCAGTCCTTCGGCCAGTCGCGCGTCCTTCATCAGTCCGGTCTTCTTATTGACGTACTTGAAACGCTTCCCGAGATCGTCAATCCCGAGAGGGATTTCGACCGGAAGGATCGAGATCAGATTTCCGAGAGCGCCGCGTTGCTCCTTCTGACGGAGCGAAACGGGAACCATGAACCTGACGACGCGTTCGTCGATCGGCTGATCATAAAACCTGACATATCGCGCGACCGCTTCGCTCAAGACCGTCAGCACAACGTCATTGACCGTTCCGCCGAGGACGTTGCGGATCGCCCGCGCTTCGGCGAACGAGTATTCGCTCCAAGCAAGACGGCGTTCGCCCGAGCATTTTCCGTTGAACGGAAGCATCGGTGCGGGCGTCGAAACCGCCGGCAGAACTCCCGAAAGATGCGGCAATTTCTCAGCATTCTGAGGATTCAGTACCGATTGCGTCAGGTAAAGCAGTCCGGCCTGCATTTCGGTGAACCGGTTCATTCCTTCCTGCATCGCGCCGAGCAGCGAATCAAGAAAAACACGCGTCGGATCGGGCTTCGGCGCTGGCGGCGGCGAGGCCGGTTTCGGCGGCGGCGGCGTTCCTTCGGGCGTGATGTCGAAAAGGATCTTGATCAGATCGACTCCCGATATTCCGTCGACCATACAATGATGAACCTTCGCCACCATGCCGGTCCGGCCGCCTTCGAGATTTTCGATCAGGAAAAGTTCCCAAAGCGGTTTTGAGCGATCCATTACCGGACTTAAGAGCCGACCGGCGATGTCGATCAATTGCTGGTGAGTGACGGGCGTTTCGTTTCGGATCTGAAAAATGTGATTGCGGATATCAAAATCTTCCGCGATCTCCCACGTCGGATGCCCGAGGTTGAACGGATCGGGTACGACCTTTTGAAGATATCGGGGAATCAAATGCAGCCGCTCGGAAATATGTCCGACCAGCGCGTCAAAAACGACCTCGCCGTCAAAAACCGTCGTCGACCCGATGTGCATCGGACATTCCTTCTTCTCAAGATAAAGGAACGCCGCATCGAGCGAAGACATTCGGCGATTTAGTTCTGGAACCATAGCATTCGGATTTCGGAATTCAGATTTCAGATTTCGGATTTGCTCTGCGCGATTAGCAACGAATATCGGTCATTTGGTCAATGAATTCCCAAATCCGAATTCCGCAATCCCCAATGCGATCATTCTTCCGTAAGTCCGGTTACATCATACGACATGATGATCAAATCGTGCGTGCGGTCGTTGCGGTCGATGACGCAATCGGCGAGCAGCGCCTCGGGCTTGAATCCGAGCTTTTCAAAAACCTGGATCGCTCCGCGCTGTTCAGCCGCCATTCGCGCCATGACCTTTCGCAGTTTCAGTTCGCCGGCACGCGCGAACAGCTCGCCGGCGAGAATATTTCCGAGGCCGCGTCCGCGGACTTCGGGTGCAAGCAGCAGGATCATCCCGCCGAGATGGCGTGTCCACACCTGTTCCTCATGCAACAGACTTCCGTGACCGACCAGTTTCCCGTTCATTTCAACGAGGATCGTCTGCAAATGACCGTTCTCAATTCGCCTGATCCAATCGTCAACCGCGTTTTCGCTGGTGATATCGACCGCGAGGAAAAGAAGATCCGACTCCGGAAGACTGCGTCCGAATGCGATCATCGCATCGCGGTCGGCCGCGGTCATCAGCCGAAGCGTAACCTCAGCATCGCCGGCCATTGTTCTCCACGGATATTTGCGTTTTGAGGATGATTGTTTAGCCATAAATCAGTTGTCAGTAAGCAGTAAGCAGTGAGCAGTGAGCAGTGAGCAGTGAGCGGCAAGAGGCATGCAAATAATCACTCTGCACTATGCACTCTGCACTATGCACTCGACCGTCTATTTCCTGCCGTCTTTTCCGAATGCGCCGAAGAGCGGCATCTGAACGGCCATGTCGAGCCAGCGTTTTTGGATCTCGACGTAGCTCGCCATTGTCGCCTGGGCAAAATCCGCGAGCGCCGCACCGGGATGCGATGCATCGAGGTTCAAACCGTCTTTCATCGCCTTCATCATCTGTGCGTTCTGCTGGGCGGCAAAATCGAGCCACGCCATGCGCATCTGGACAAGCGTCTGCATGCCCTGGCCCGCCGACTCCTGAATCGTTCCGAGCAAATTCGCATCTGCGAGATTTCCGCCCGAGCTGACGGCCTTCATGATCTGCTCTCCCTGTTGGATCGCGATCTCCGACCATTGCTTCTGGGCGGCGACGAATCCCTCGACGGCTTGTTTCGCCCAATTCGCCAGCGCTTCCGACGGGGCGTTCTCGGTCATTCCCATGACTTCAGAAACCGTCTTGAAAACGAGCGCGTTCTGCTGTGTCACGATCTCAAGCCACATCTTTTGTGCGTCGACGAGCTGATTGACGATCGTCCGCGCCCAATCGGTCGGCATTTCCGCTGCCGACGATCCGGCGGCCTGAGACGTTTCCGGTGCCGGTGCCGCCGTTTTGCGGGCCGACGTTTTGCGTGCGCTTTTCTTTGCTTCTGCCATTTCGTGTTCCTTTGGTCGCGACCTTCGCATCCAGCGACGTCGCAGTCATTTGATCGGGCTCTACAAATATAGAAAAGTCCGCGGTTATTGGCAACCGCGGACTTTTCAACCTCGAAAGATCTTACTTCGTCGCCGTCTTGGCCGAAGCGGTCAGATTTTCGAACGTCTTCTGTGCGCTCTCAACCATGTTGCCGACAAAATCCGTCGCCTGTTTCTGGAACGGGACTTCAATTTCGCTGACAACGTTGATCGCTTTCTCGCCGGTTTGCGAGAAGAGCTTGAGCCAATCGGTGCGGAGTTCGCTCATCGCGTCCCAATAATTCTTCGCGACTTTAAGAGCGTCCATGTTGGTGTCGTACGCAACTTTGTAAAGGCCCTGAACGTAGTGTTCGGTCACTTCAGCCGTCTGAACCGCGCTCTTGAGCATCGTGTTCGCCGTCTTCTGTGAAAGTTCCATTGCCGTGTTGAGTCCTTCCTGAACCTGATTCGTAGCTTTCTTCGTCATTGTCTTGATCTCCTAGTAAAAAATTCCGTTTGATACCGGCAACTTCCGTTTGCCAACTAGAAGATAGCGAATCAGGAAAATGATGTCAAGCGAAAATCTCGCACTTGCGAGAAAAAAATTACTCCAATCAGCTAACTAGCTATCATCACAACGATTGCAAGTATCGCAATAGTGAGAAATATGGCGAGTGATGTTCTCAGCAACAGCGAAGCAGTTGAAAATTGTCACTATTCGCACACGCGTCGGTGTTCTTCAATTGACGCCCGTCCCAAAATTATGAGATTGAAAACAACCGTTTCAAGGCATGCCGTTGCATTCCTGCTTTTGCTCGCCACCGTTATCGCGCCGCCGGCTGCGCGCGGCCAGACTTCGAATCGTGAAAGACTCACGACCGAGCTCAGGGAATTCAAGCAGAAATCCGTTATCCCGGGGTTTTCGGTCGCTCTGATCAACGACCGCGAAGTGCGATATTCTGCCGGATTCGGAAGTGCGGACCTTTCAAAAGGCGTAGCCTTCACGCCGTCGACCGTAAATTGGATCGCATCGATTTCGAAAACGTTTGTCGCGCTTGCGGCGATGAAACTCGTCGAGCAAAAAAAGCTCGATCTGGATGCGCCGATCAACTCGTATCTCGCCTATCGGATCGACAATCCGGCTTTTCCCGAATCTCCGATCACGCTCCGGCAATTGCTGACTCACACTTCATCGATCAACGACTCTTTCGAAACCCATTCGGTCGGCGATGCAGATGTCGTGCTTGAAAACGAAAACGACACGACGGCCGTTCCCGAGTACATCCGGCCGAATGTCGACTGGCACCGGATGGGGAAAAAGATCCCGCTTGACGCCGTAATTCGCAATTACACGCAGCCCGGCGGCAAATGGTATGGCCGCGGGACGTTTTCAAAGCACGAACCCGGAACGCGTTTTGAGTACTCGAATCTCGCCGTTTCGATCGCCGGCCGGATCGTCGAAATCCGATCCGGTATGCCGCTCGCGAAGTTTACGAAAAAGTACATCTTTGATCCGCTAGGGATGAAGAATACCGCATGGGATCTCGCCGTGCTTGACCAGCGCCTTGTCTCAAAGATTTATGTTCCGGACGATGAAAAGCAGCCGACACGGGCGGTCGAGTATCCGCAGTATTACGTTACCGGCTATCCGCCGAGCGGCCTGAAATCGAGTGCCGACGATTTGGCGTCGTTCGTCCGTGAGATGATCCGCGGTCACGCCGGTCGCGGAAAGTTGCTGCGAAAATCGACCTATGCCGCGCTTTTTGAGCCGCAGTTCAAGACGAAGCGTCTTCCAAAGGCGTCGACCGATCAACTCGCACCCGGCGAAGACATCGCGATCGCGTGGATGATCTCAAGAAGCGGCGAATACTATCATCTCGGCGGAAATATCGGTGTCGCGGCGTTTGTTACCTTCAATCCGGTGAACCGCACCGGCACCGTAGCGATATCGAACATGCGGGTACCGGATTTTTCCCGGGTTCAAGAGATCGTCGGGCGCTTTGAAACGCTCGTCGCTCCGCGCGGATCAAAGTAGATCGCGACCACGGAACGGATGCGCTCCGCCGGTGATTGTGCTATCGTCTTTGACACTATGCCGCGCCGGAAAAAGACCGCCGATTCAGAGAATAACGGGCAGCTGATCATCAAGCGCCACGGAAATCGACGGCTTTACAACACTGAGACCAAGGGCTACATCAGCTTTGCCGAATTCGCGGAACTCGTCCGTGACGGGCGCGATCTGAAGGTTATTGACTCAACATCAAAAGAGGATGTGACGAAAGCCGTTCTGATCCAGGTCATCCTCGAAGAAGAGAAGAACAAAAAGACGATCCTGCCGACGGAATTTCTGTTCCAGATCCTGCGTTCGCGCGAGGAATCGGTTCAGGACTTTTTCAAGAATCATCTGGCCGCGAGCTTCAACGCATATCTGAAAACCAAGGAAGAATTCGACAACCGGTTCCGTTCGATGCTCGAGATGGCGAGCGCCGCGCCGCAGATGTGGGAAAAACTCATCCCGGGCGCCGAAGTCATGCGCGAGATCCTGACCGGGAAGAAGAAGGAAGAGCCTGAAGAGTAGCTGGATTTGCAATTTTCAATTTTCAATTTGCGATTACTGGCAAGCCCATTTTGGATCTTTGGGTCCGCAGATTTCGGACTTCAAAATTGCAAATTGCAAATTGCAAATTGCATATGATTGGTATGTCAACAACCGCTGAGATAGAACACGCAAAAAAGGACTACAAGATCTGGCAGGTGATCGGTGCGTCATCGGCCGGAACCGTTATCGAATGGTATGACTTTTATATCTTCGGCAGTTTGACGACGACGATCGCTCCGCTTTTTTATCCGCCGGGAAATGAGAACGTCGCCTATATCATGTGGCTGATGACGTTTGCGATCGGGTTCATCGTCCGGCCGTTCGGTGCCTTGTTCTTCGGTCGGATCGGCGATGTCGTCGGACGCAAATACGCGTTTCTCGTGACTCTTATCCTGATGGGCGGCGCGACCGCCGCGATCGGGTTTTTGCCGACTTACAGCCAGATCGGAATCGCCGCGCCGATCGCGCTGATCGTCGTTCGGATTCTTCAGGGACTCGCGCTCGGCGGCGAATACGGCGGCGCGGCGGTTTATGTCGCGGAGCATGTTCCGGACGACCGGCGCGGGCTTTACACGAGCTTCATCCAGATCACGGCATCGTTCGGGCTGCTGATCTCGCTCGCGGTCGTCATCGGGCTTCAGACCATGATGTCGAAGGAAGCGTTCGGCGCCGACTCCTTTTTTGCGGGCTGGCGGATTCCGTTCCTGCTTTCGATCCTGCTTGTCGGAATGTCGCTTTTCATCCGGATGCGGATGAAAGAGTCGCCGATCTTTCAGCATCTCAAATCGGCCGGCATGGCGTCGGCAAAACCGCTGGTTGAGGCGTTCACGAACCGCGCGAATCTCAAACGCGTTCTTATTTCGCTTTTCGGCGCGACCGCCGGTCAGGGCGTCGTCTGGTACACGGGGCAGTTCTACGCGCTCTTTTACATGCAGACGATCCTCAAGATCGAAAAGATTCAGGCGAGTTACATTATCGCCGCCGCGATCGTACTTTCGATCCCGCTCTTCATCTTTTTCGGCTGGCTTTCAGACCGCATCGGGCGCAAAAAAATAATGATGGCGGGCTGTCTCCTCGCAGTGCTTTCGTACTATCCGATTTATATGGGAATGGTCCATTTTGCCGGCAATGACGTCGCCGCGATCGAATCGGCGCCGGATCCGATCACAAAAGAACCGAAGCTGACTCCTGTTCGCTACCATACGGACGGGCCGGGCAGCATTCCGGTCGTTTCGGCGCCGGACGCGAACTCGGCCGTCCTTATTCTGCTGATCTTCATCCAGATGATCTGGGTGACGATGGTTTATGCGCCGATCGCGGCATATCTTGTCGAGGCCTTTCCGGCAAAGGTCAGGTACACGTCGTTGTCGTTGCCGTATCATATCGGCAACGGCGTTTTCGGCGGACTTCTCCCGACGATCGGATTGATCCTTTGCGCCCAGACGGGAAACATCTACGCCGGACTATGGTATCCGATGATCGTCGCCGGCATCACCTTCGTCGTCGGTTCGTTCATGCTTCCCGAAACGCACAATGTCAGGATCTGGGACGAACTCGAAGACCGCCGCGAGCACGGTCTGCCCGAACACCCTGAAATCGAAGGACATCCGGAGCTCGTTCCCGATATCGACGGTCCGGCTTGAAGCGATTTTGGATTTTCGATTTTGGATTTTGGGTCTTGGGACTTGGATCTTGGATTCTGGGTCTTGGATGTCTTGGATCTTAAGTTGTCGATCTTGGATTTCCGCCTCGAATCTTGAACCACTTGAATCTTGAACACCTTAAATTTTGAACCGCTTGAATCGTGATCATCTTGAAATTTCGGATTTCCGGGAGTGTTTCAAACACTCGAAAATTGTTAGAATTCCGCTATGTCTGATCATGGAACCAATATCAAATCCGTACTGAATGAATCCAGGCTTTTTCCGCCGCCGGCCGGCTTTGCGCGCGATGCTCATCTCAAGTCATTCGAGGAATACGAGTCGATGTATGCCGAAGCCGAAGCCGATCCGGAAGCGTTTTGGGCAAAACAGGCCGAAGCGCTCGACTGGTTCGAAAAATGGCACACGGTACTTGACTGGAAAGAGCCGCACGCCAAATGGTTCGTCGGCGGTAAACTCAACATTTCCTACAATTGCATCGACCGTCACCTGAAATCGTGGCGCCGGAACAAGGCCGCGATCATCTGGGAAGGCGAACCGGGCGAGATCCGGACGCTGACGTATCTTCAGCTCTATCGACAGGTTTGCAAGTTCGCAAACGTCCTCAAAAAACTCGGAATTCAGAAAGGCGATCGCGTCGCACTCTACATGGGACTCGTGCCCGAACTCGCGATCGCGATGCTCGCCTGTACACGTATCGGCGCGACGCACACCGTCATTTTCGGAGGCTTTTCGGCCGAGGCTATTCGTGATCGCGTAAATGACTGCGAATGCAAGATGATCGTCACCGCCGACGGCGCGTTCCGGCGCGGCACCGAGGTTCGATTGAAGGACGCGGTCGATGAAGCGGTTCAGCACACGCCGTCAGTCCGCAACGTCGTGGTTTACCGGCGCACCGGTTCGGAGATCAAGATGCGTCCGGGCCGCGATCATTGGTGGCACGAGATGATGCAGATCGCCGAAGACGAGTTCGAACCGGCGCGACTCGACAGCGAACATCCGCTTTTCATCCTTTACACGTCAGGAACGACCGGCAAGCCAAAAGGAATTCTGCACACGACCGGCGGCTATCTGACGCATGCGGTTTACACGTCGAAGCTCGTTTTCGATCTCAAGGACGAAGACGTTTATTGGTGCACGGCCGATATTGGCTGGATTACCGGGCATACCTACGTCACTTACGGACCGCTGGCGAACGGCGCGACGGTTTTTATGTACGAGGGCGCGCCGAACCATCCCGAACCCGACCGATTCTGGCGACTCATCGATCGTCACAAAGTCTCGATTTTTTACACCGCTCCGACCGCGATCCGCGCGTTCATCAAGTGGGGCGAACAGCATCCGTTCAAACATAATCTCGACAGTCTCCGCCTTCTCGGGACCGTCGGCGAACCGATCAATCCTGAAGCGTGGATGTGGTATCACGAGATCATCGGAAAGGGGCGATGCCCGATCGTCGATACATGGTGGCAGACCGAAACGGGCGGGATCATGATCTCTCCTTTGCCGGGCGCGACGCCGACTGTTCCGGGCACCGCGACGCGTCCGTTGCCGGGTATTTCGGTCGATGTCGTCACCAAGGCCGGAAAGCCGGTCGGCGACGGCGAAGGCGGATATCTGGTCATCAAACGGCCGTGGCCGTCGATGCTGCGGACGATCTGGGGCGACGACGATCGCTATCGACAGGCTTACTGGTCCGAGATTCCGGGGAATTATTTCGCCGGCGACGGCGCGCGACGTGATGAGCATGGTTACTTCTGGATCATGGGCCGCGTCGATGACGTCATCAACGTTTCGGGGCACAGGCTCGGAACGGCCGAGATCGAGTCGGCGCTGGTGTCGCACGAAATGGTCGCCGAAGCGGCGGTCGTCGGCCGGCCGGACGATCTCAAGGGACAGGCGATTTCTGCGTTTGTGACGCTTGAAGGCGGCCGGACCGGATCCGATGATCTCAAACAGGAACTTCGCGAACATGTGACGAAAGAGATCGGGGCGCTCGCCAAGCCCGACGATATCAGGTTCACCGACATGTTGCCGAAAACCCGTTCGGGAAAGATCATGCGCCGGCTATTGCGTGAGATCGCGGCCGGCGGCGCCATTGCCGGCGACGTTACGACGCTCGAAGATTTTTCCGTTTTGGAGAAGCTGAGGGAAGACGAGGAGTAAGCAAGATTGGGAGTTGGCCTAAACCCTCAATCCAAATACAAAATTATACTCTCGAACGTGCGATTTGCGCTCGTTTCAGGGAACAATCATCGGATTCTTGTCCTTTCTGAGCAAGATCCAAGCGGTCGTTGTGTAATACCGCGAAACGATTTTCGGCCTCGACTGCAAGCGGAATAATTTGAATCGAAAAACGTATGCATAATCGAGAAGCGCTTTCGAAGATTACGCTGCCAACTGTTCGATGATTCGATCGACTGTTTCATCAATTCTCAGGGCTTCGTTCCGTGCCGAGCTGTATATCCGGACCGCTTTTTCGAACATTGGATCGGCTTTCTTACCGATTCGAGCCACCGACTCAGTTTGAACAATCTCACCGTCCTTGTTTCGAAAGTCGAAGTTCACATACTCTTCCTCACGGTCGACTTCTCCGTCGAATCCTAGTTCATGCGAAACCGATATCGAACTATCCTTGAGCACCAACAAAAACGATTCAGGATCGGAAGTGGACTTCCATCGTAACGAACCGCCCATTGACTTTTCCAAAAGCCGATCTAAAATCACTTCAAATTTCTTACGTTCCATAAATCTAATTACTCTTCAAATTGGTTCGAAGCTTTCCAATCAATCTGGTCAAATCATCGGCGAACTTCGAAAGCTGGGAAATGGTACCTTTTGCAATTTTAGCAGATTGGCCGAGAACTTTCTGTTCAATTTTGTCCCGAAGAATTGTCATTTGCGGCAATGATTCCGAAAACACCGATTCGAATTCACTTTCAGGCAGGTCTTCCCTGACCTGAATCACGGTCCTAATCAAATCACCAATCCTTGCTTCCGCCAGTTCGAAGTTATCTATCCTCAACGCAGTTTTGAGATCTGCTATCAGTCTCAAGCAACCCATTAGTTCGGTGAGTACGATATTGCGGGATATCGTATTCCTTGTATCAATCGACGCCAGTTTGGAAGCCTCTGCTGCGGTTCTTGCCTTCACAATCTGCCAGATCGCGATCGGCAGACCGACAACTGAAGCTAAGCTTCCGATGAGACTTAACCAAAAAATGAGGCTTTCTGCATTCATAATCTTCTGATCAAATTGCGAGGGTCTACTCAGCAAAAAGCGACGGCGAAGCGCCAATTCTCAACAATGAATCGAGCCCGAAGTGTTCGTAGGCGAGGCGCGTGACGGTGCGGCCGCGCGGGGTGCGGTTGAGGAAACCGATCTGGATCAGGTACGGCTCGATTATTTCCTCGATCGAGTCTTTTTCTTCATGGATCGCGGCCGAGAGCGTGCTTAGCCCGACCGGGCCGCCGTCGTACTTCTCGATGATCGTCATCAACAATTTGCGGTCGATCTCGTCGAGCCCGAAGGTATCGACCTCCATCCGGTTGAGCGCGTCCTTTGCAACCACTTCGTTGATCTTCCCGTCATAATCGACCTCCGCATAATCGCGGACGCGGCGCAAAAGACGGTTGGCGATTCGCGGTGTCCCACGCGAGCGGCGCGCGATCTCGTTTGAGCCGGCATCGTCGATTTCGACGTTGAGGATCGAGGCCGATCGCTCGACGATTGTCTGAAGATCGTCGATCGAGTAAAAATCCAAATGAAAGATGATCCCGAAACGTCCGCGCAATGGCGCGGTGATGAGTCCGGGCCGCGTTGTCGCGCCGACCAGCGTGAATTTCGGAAGATCGAGCTTGATCGAACGCGCGGCGGTGCCCTGGCCGATCATGATGTCGAGATTGTAATCCTCCATCGCCGGATAAAGGACTTCCTCAATTGCCGGGTTCATGCGATGGATCTCGTCGATAAAAAGAACGTCGCCCTCTTCGAGATTTGTGAGTAGCGCCGCCAGATCGCCCGCCTTTTCGATGATCGGACCGGCGGTCGACTTTAACTGCGAGCCCATCTCGTTGGAGATGATCGCGCTCAACGTCGTCTTTCCGACTCCCGGCGGGCCGGTCAGCAGGACGTGATCGAGCGATTCCCGCCGCGTCAGCGCCGCCTTCATGAACACGCGCAGATTATCCTTGACCTTGCGTTGCCCGATATACTCGGCAAGCTTCGTCGGCCGCAGCGACAATTCGATCTGCGCCTCGTCTTCAAGCGCCGATGGGTTGTGGATCTCAATCGAATCGTTCATGTGCTCCCATATTTACCACAAGATTCAAAATACGATCTCGATGTCCGAGGATCGGAATCTGGAATCCTGGAATCCTGGATCCCGCCTACTTCGCCAGAATTTGGAGGCTCCGTCGCAGGAGCTTTTGGACACTGATTTCGGTGCCTTCCTGCATCGCTTGTTTGAGCGCTTTTTCGGCGGCGGCGCGCTGATAGCCGAGATTGACGAGCGCCGATATCGCGTCGTCGAAAACCGAATCACCGCCGGCCGCGGCGCCTTCTGACCGGATCTCTTCGCCGGCGACACCGGCGAGTTTCACCACCTTGTCACGAAGTTCGATAACGAGCCTTTCGGCCGTTTTCTTGCCGACACCCGGGATCGAATTCAGCCGCGCCAGATTGTTTGTCCGGATGGCGGCGATGATTTCGTCGGCGCTCATTCCCGAAAGCGCGGTGATCGCAGATTTCGGGCCGATTCCCGAAACGCCGATCAGGTGCAGGAACAACTCGCGTTCGCGAATCGTCTTGAATCCGAAAAGCTGAATCGCATCCTCGCGAACATGCGTGTAGACGCGGAGCGCAACGTCCGAACCGGCCTCGCCTAGTTCATAAAACGTCGACAACGGGATCGCAACCTCATACCCGACCCCGCCGACATCGATGATCACCGAATTGGCGTCTTTCTCAAGTAATTTTCCACTCAGATACGAAATCATTGTTTCATTCTTGAAACACTATAAAGCGCGAAGCGGGGAAGTGCAATGTTTGGCAGACGGCAGACGGCAGACGGCAGACGGAAGATATCAAATGTCAGGGGTCGGGCAGAATCTTGGCGGTTGACGATAGGGGTCGTACATCAGAATCTATTTCATCCAACAATTTGAGACGTCGCCAGGCGCCGAATGTCCAGCGTCCGGAATCTATCGTCCGCGGTAAGGCATCTGACATCCGACATCAGAAGTCTGAAGTCTGACGTCTGATATCTGCTCGTTATTCTTTTCACAAAATATCGTATAATCGCATCTGCAAATGAAGGTCGAGAAGATTTCAGAACTGACTACGAATCGTTTGAGTGTGTATCTCAGGTGCCTCAATCAATTGGCATCGATGGGAATGCGGACCGTTTCATCTGAGGGGTTGGCGACGCAATTTCATCTTAATTCGGCGCAGATTCGGAAAGATCTGACATATTTCGGGGAATTCGGCGTCCGCGGCGTCGGCTATTACATCGATGATCTGCGCGAGCATCTGACCAAAATCCTCGGGCTTGACCGTCCTCACAGTGTCGCGATTGTCGGTGCCGGAAGGCTCGGAACGGCGCTTGCCGATTACTACCGTCGGGCTCAATCGAATTTCACCGTCGCCGCGCTTTTTGACACCGACCGATCCAAAATCGGTGAGTTGATCGGAGACGTCGAAGTCTTCGACATAAAAAGCTTTTCAGAGATCGCCGAAAGGTTTAGAATTGACGTAGCGGTGATTGCCGTGCCGGCTGAATTTGCGCCATCAGTCTTGCAACAAATTACGGTTTCCGGCATCAAAGCAATTATGAACTTCGCGCCGGTACCTTTGCAGGCACCTGAGAGCGTTAAATTGAAAACGGTCGATCTGACGATTTCACTTGAAGGGCTGGCTTATTTTCTCGCCCAGCCGCCGTTCCAAAGCGGAAAGAAAAGTTGAAACCTGAATCGATGTCCGGGCGAATAATCAACGGAAGTATTTTTTGACAAGGGAGTTACCAGAATGGGTTTTCTGAAAAGATTTTTACCGTTTATTGCGGCCTTTGCGGTCGGAGTGTTTGTTGCCAGTTTCTTTGTGACCATCGGTTTTCCGCGGTTTGAAGGGCGCAATCATCGTCACCAACGCCATCACCGGATGAAGCAGGAAAACGAACAGCTTCGCCGCGAGAATCTTGAACTTCGCCGCCAGTTGTCGAACTTGCACGAACAGGTTCCGCCGGTGGCGACGGAAGTACCGCTCGAATCAGTACCTTATTCCTGCGACCGAAAAGGACGCCGTTAGCGGAGGGCATTTGCGCTGCCGAAGAGCCGCGATTTCAGTCTCTCTATTTTTGGCCGCGTTTGGCGCGGGACTCGCAGTTGAGCATTTTTTTAGGCCGCCGTTGGCGTCGCTTGGGACGATTGTCCGCAATGCGGTGATGCCCGCGGCGGATCTTGACTGTGTTCCGCTCGATAGCGAACTTCGTTACCGCACTCTTCCGCTCAATGACGATGAAGAAATCAGTGCCCAGCCTTTGAAACTGAGCACAAAACCGACCGACCGCGGTAAGGTTTCGCCGATCTTCCCAAGAGATTCACATCAGAACTCCGATCTCTTATATCGCGAACGATGCATCCGACAACGACCCTCAAAACTATTCGAAAGATAAGGATTCAAGAAATCAAATTTCAAGAGAGAATCAATATTCAAGAAAAATGCTGTCCTAAACGTTTTCAATTGATCATCGAAGTATCCGGAAAACCTGCGTTGACGCGGTGAAAAGAGCGGAATCTGAAAGAGAACCCCCTGATTTTGAGTTCCTGGCAACTTCCTGAGATAGGTTGACGGATTGTTGACGCCTGGCGTTGCCACCCTCCTTCATCGCCGCAGACTCAGCCGGCGGCGTTGATTGGATTCGTGTGAAATCGGTTTGAAATTTGAGATTCGAGATCTGAGATCCCGGATATTCAAGATTCAAAAGCCTTGAATCCTGAAGCGGGATTCATGATAGCTTTGCGCCATGGCGTCTTTGCGGGAAGACAAACCGGGTGGTCCCCCAAAGACGCCAAGGCGCGAAGCAACTTGTGATTTTAATTATTCAGACGGGTTCCGGGGATCTCAGATTTCAAATCTCAGATCTCATAACTTCCTGATTGGGAACTCCCGATCGAACGAACCGGTCGCGGATCGTCCGATTCCGTTTCGGAAGTCGAAGAACCTGCAATTCGTCCAATGCACGAAATCGACGTTTGGGACGGGATTAATTCAAGAATTAAGATTGAACAAAAGATCAAATGCCAAAGATCAAATGCCAAAGATCAAAGGCCAAAGACCAAAGGCCAAAGACCAAAGGCCAAAGATCAAAGGCCAAAGACCAAAGACCAAAGGCAAAAGATCAAAGGCCAAAGATCAGATTCAAGATTCAAGATTCAAGCGCGATTAAGCCTCAATTCTTGATTCTTGAACTTAACTTTGAATCCCATCTTTTCGATTCCAAGCCATTTCGGTTAAACTTTCAAAGCAATCGACATGGAAGAATCGACCGCCAGAAAATTGATCATCGAGATCGGCAAACTGCTCTACGATCGCAGTTATGTCGTTTCATCGGACGGCAATGTCAGTATCCGGCTTGACGAGAACACGATTCTTGCGACGCCGACGATGACGTGCAAGGGCCGCATGACCGAAGACGGCCTGGCTCTGACCGACATGGACGGCAAAGCGCTCAATGACCAAAAAGCGTCGTCAGAGCTGGCAATGCATCTTCTGATCTATAAAATGCGGCCCGACATCAAGGCCGTCTGCCACGCGCATCCGCCGCACGGAACGGCGTTCGCCGTCGCCGGTCTTGCGATTGACGCGCCGATTCTTTCCGAGGTGATTCTGACTCTCGGCTGCGTTCCGCTGACGGCGTACGGAACGCCTTCGACGGATGAACTGACGGAGGCGATGAAGCCCTTTGTTGAGCATCACAATGCGCTGCTGATGGCGAATCACGGCGCGGTCGCGTATGGTGCCGATCTCTGGCAGGCGTTCGACCGGCTTGAAACGCTCGAACACACGGCGAAGATCGCGATCCTCGCACGTGCGCTTGGTGGTGCCAACGATCTGCCGAAAGACGCAATTTCGAAACTGATAAACATTCGCGAAAAGGCCGGTTATCTGACCGAGACCGCCCGCTGTCAATCGTGCGGATATCTTGAAGGATCAGGTATCGCATGCGAGATTCATGACGGCGGTGAACCGAGGATCACGCTCAGCCGCGAAGAGCTGATCGAACTTCTGGCGCAGGCGGCGTCGGTTTGACGGATCAAATCTGAATGCGACAATGCGTCGCTGGCCCGGACGGGTGTCGTAAATCGAGGACGAGATCGGTAAACACGCTTTCGTAATTGGCGATTTAAGCCAAAACACTGTAAATTTTAAGGACAATAACGCGTAGTAAAAGCACACGTAGGAGCGCTGATTGAATGCAAGAAGCATTGGGAATGGTTGAAACAAAAGGGTTGGTCGCGACGATCGAAGCGGCCGATGCAATGGTCAAGGCGGCGAATGTCCAACTTGTCGGTTATGAAAAGATCGGAGCCGGATTCGTGACGGCGATCGTTCGCGGAGATGTCGCGGCGGTCAAGGCTGCGACCGATGCCGGTGCCGCGGCCGCGCGCCGCGTTGGCGAACTCGTTTCGGTTCACGTTATTCCGCGTCCGCACTCGAGTGTCGATGAACGGCTGCCGGTAGTTCTTAAATAGTAAGCAGTGAGCGGTAAGCAGTGAGCTGTGAGCAGTAAGCTGCGAGATGTGGACTTGCTTTCCGAACACCGACCATCGAGCAAATGATCATCGCACGCATATTGGGAACCGTCGTTTCGACGCAAAAGGACGAACGACTCCACGGCAAGAAACTGCTTATCGTCAAGCCGATCAACCTCGACGGCACGGACCAGAGCGGTTATGTCGTCGCGGTCGATACGGTCGGCGCCGGTTTTCATGAGAAGGTAATCGTCGTCGGCGGGTCATCTGCCCGGCTGGCCGAGGGAAACAAAGATTGCCCGGTTGATTCCGCGATCATCGGAGTCATCGACAGCATCGACGTTAGTTGATTTTAGATTTTGGATTTTAGATTCATCTGACATCTGACATCTGACGACTGACATCTGAAACTGAGGACTGTTCTTAAATCTTGAATCTTAAATCTTGATTTCGAATTCTGACGTCTGCCGTCTGAACCAAATGCAACTTGCACGTGTAATTGGAAATGTAGTCTCGACCGTGAAGAATGAATCCCTTCACGGTCGCAAATTTTTGATCGTCCAGACGCTCGACGCGGATCTCAAACCGAAAGGCGGACCGATGGTCGCGCTCGACGCGGTCGGCGCCGGCGTCGGCGAACTGGTCTTCTGGTGTCGCGGCAAAGAGGCAAGCTTTCCTTTCAAGCGCGACGAAACCCCGACCGACTGCACGATTGTCGGCATCGTAGATTCCGACGCACACGTTGGAAAAAGGCAAAAGTAAAAAGGCAAAAGGCAAAAAGTCAGTACCGCCTGCGTAAGCGGGCGGGCGAACAAGTAAAAAGTAAAAAAAGTGAAAAAGTGAAAAAGTCAGTACCGCCTGCGTGAGCGGGCGGGAAGGCGAAAGGCAAAATTCAAGATTCAAGAATCAAGATCCAAGGTCCAAGATCAAAGATCAAAGATCAAAAATCCAAAATCCAAAATCCAAAATCGCAAATATGCTCCTGGCTCGGGTTATCGGAAATGTCGTCGCAACGCAGAAGAATCAGCGCTATGAGGGCGCGCGGATAATGCTTTGCCGTCAGATCGCTCCGGACGGGACGGATTTGGACTACACGTGTTTGGCGCTCGATTCGGTCAGTGCGGGCGAAGGCGACGTAGTTGTCATCGCGCAGGAAGGCTGGTCGGCGTCGACGGCTGCGACAGGGAAGCCCGGAGCGGCGATCGATTCTGCGATCGTCGGGGTCGTGGATTATATTGAACTTCTGTAATGACCGAAGCGGAACGCAACAAATTGGCTGAGAAGATCGCGTCGATGCTAAGCGCTGGATCGGACGATGATCTTCGCGCTGCGCTCGATTCGATCGGTCGCCGGCTCGACGCGCTCGAGAGTCCGTCCCCGGCAAGGCCAGCATTCGCCGCGACCGCGTCTGACCACCCGAGCATTCAGCGTTTTCAAAGTCTCGGCGAAATTGCGGATGTCATCATCGACCGGCTGAACAATCAGAAGGAATGCCCGTATGAACCGGCCGGAAAGCCGTGCGACAATTGCTCGATGTGCAGTTCGCGCGGGTTTTGACCGATCTTCTTTGAGCTGCAAAAAAGGCGCGCCCGGAATGAACCGGACGCGCTTTTTCAATTCAAGAATGAACGGAAATTACTTGTTGACCGCCGTGTTGGCGGAGTTCGCGGCCGGAGCGGTATTTGCAGCCGGTGCCGTATTCGTCGCCGGAACGGTCGTCGTTTTCGGCTCATCCTTTTTCCGCAATGATTCAGAGTCGATCTTCGGAGCAGTTTTCGCGCCTTCGTCGGCCTTGAAATACGGCTCTTCCTTGAATCCCATCAGGCTTGCCGTAAGCACGGTCGGGAACGAATTCCGGAGCGTGTTGTAATCCTCAACCGCTTTCGTGTAATCGATCCGCGCAACGTTGATCCGGTTCTCGGTCCCGGAAAGTTCGTCCTGCAATTTCAAAAACGACTCGTTCGATCGAAGCTGCGGGTAATTTTCCTGCAAGACGAGCAATCGGCCGATCGCCGAACTCAATCCGCTGTTGGCTTCGATCACCGCCTGCCGTTGCTCGGGCGATTTGTCGCCCTCGTTCCCGAGCGGCGTCGCGCCCTGTGCGCTCAACAACGTCGAACGCGCGTCGGCGATCTTTCCAAAGACTTCCTGTTCCTGGATACCGGCCATTTTCGCGGCCTCGACCAGATTCGGGATCAGATCGGCGCGTCGCTGAAGACTGCTTTCGACATTTGACCAGCTGCTCTTTACCTTCTGTTGCTTGGCCGTCAGATCGTTGTAGCTGCACCCGGAAAGTCCGAACGCGACAAAGAGTACGATGCTTAACAAAAACGCTTTTTTCATTTCTCTCCTCATAAATAGTCAATTGTTAGCGTTAATCGTTAACAAGTTAATCGGGCTTCCTGAATCGGGGCTGAAAAACGATTAACCATTAACTATCAACAATTTACGAATCCTTCATGTGATCGACGGCGGCAATCGCCCGATCGATCTGTTCCAAATATTCGGCGAACAGTTCATTCGCCGAAACCTCGGTCAATGTCAGCGCGAAATTATTCTCACGAATATTGAAGATTTTTTCAAACGGCTTTCCGTCAAGCCCGAGGATCTCGACGGCAGTCGCGACGATCTGGTGTTTTCCGACCGGCGGCTCGATCTTTTTGAGCAGCAACAGCGCTCTGAAAAGCGACGCGAAGCTCGACAGGCTCTCGGCCATCAGCCGCGCGAGGCCGCTGACCGAAGCCGAAGCCGGAATGTAGCTTCGGCGAAGCTGGATCAATCGGCTCCGGAGTTCGTATTCGGTCTGATGCCGGAGAAACTCGTCGGAGATGATGATCCCCGCGAGCACGTCTTTTCCGAACAAAACCTTCCGCGCCCGTTCCATTTGATGAAATTCGATCGGAAAAACATCGGCCGCCGTTGTCAGTTCGTTTTCGGTAAAATAGACCGGAACCGGATGACCGAGCCGCGTCCATTCGCGCATACAGGCGTGTGCGTTGCGCAGGTCGAGCGGCGTGATCCTGCCAAGCGCGACAAGAATGTTCAAATCTGACGCCGCCGGCACGAAATCGCCGGCCGCCGCCGATCCGTAAAGGACCACCGAGACCAGGTTCGAACCGTGGCTCGACTTCAAATCGTCAACAAATGCCTTCAAGTCGTTGTTCATCGATCTCCAAATACCGAATTTCAGGTTCCAAATTCCAGATTCCAACAGGACGCTTCAACGTAATGCAAAACTCTTACGACGCGACGATTCTCGCCTGAAGGCGAGATTCCAACGAAAATCCAAAATCCGAAATCCGAAATCCGAAACCCAAAATCCGAAATCCAAAATCCAAAATCCAAAATCCGAAATCCAAAATCCGAAATCCGAAAGCCAAAATCCGAAAGCCAAAATCCGAAATCCGAAATCAATGCTGTCCTAAACGTTTTGTTGCGATACCCCGAGTATCGGAAATTGCTGGCTAGGACGACCAGAAATCACCTGAATTCGAAAAGAACCCCCTGGGCTTGGTTTTTCGGCGGCCTGATCGGCTCGGTAAACGGGTGAT
>JBGASE010000204.1:0-5720 GCA_044229875.1 Pyrinomonadaceae bacterium
AAATAATCCCAGCTGATCCATTGCAGCGAGAATTTATGTTTGCCGACGAGCATCGCCTTAGCCTTTTGGCTCCGGACGACGGCCTTTTCCTGCCCGTAAGACGCGATCGCGAAAACCGCTGCGGACAACAACGCCAACAAGAAAAATCGTTTTAACATGAACAACTTACCGCCTTTCTGAAAAAGTTCGGGGATCTTTTCTGACCGCCGATCAATAGACCGTTCATTTCGCCGATTTTGCCGGGACAGGCGTAGCTGACGGCAACCGCCGCGCCGCGAGCCGCAGGAATTCCTGCACTTGCGAGTCCCAGAACAGCCAGTCATGTTTACCGGGAAGTTCACGAAACTCGTGCGGAATCTTTTTTTCGCGCAGCGTTTTGACGAATTCGTTGTTCACTTCGTACAGAAAATCCTCGGTTCCGCAGTCGAGGTAAAGAAACGGCAGATCCTTGATCGATTCAGAAGGCCATTCACGTGCGATCCGGTAGATGTCGTTTGCCATCCTTACATCGCTTCCGGTTTCTCCGAAAATTTCCATGATCGATTTCATGATTCCGTCTGACCGGTCACCGGAGGACCATTCGGCAGCCTTGAGCGCTCCGCTGAAGGATCCGACCGCGGAAAACATCGCCGGATACTTGAGCCCGAATTTGATCGAGCCGTAACCGCCCATCGAGAGTCCGGCGATGAACCGGTTTTCGCGGCCGGTGCGCGTCCGGAACTTCGACTCGATTTCAGGAATCAGTTCGCTGACGATGTAGCTTTCGTATTTGTCGTTCGGGGACTTGTAACCGTCGGTGTACCAGCCGTTCTCGCCTTCGGGCGTGACAATGATGAAATTGTAAGCCCGCGAATACTCGAACAGTTTAGTTTTCGCCGTCCAGTTATCGTAATGACCGGTCAGTCCATGGAGCAGGTAAATGACGGGAAACCGATCATTCGGCCGCGCGGCGTACGCCGGCGGCGTGATGACGATAAAAGGCATCCGGCGTCCCATCAATTTACTCTCGAGAGCCAGATTGATCGGCTCATCGCCGAGCGAAATCACGCGTTCCGGCGATTTTGCCGGAACCGGAGTCTGCGCGACGGAATTCGTCGCAAAAAACGTCAACGCGATCAGCAGGAGCGCTGCCGCCAATATCGGGTGGGAAATTCTTCTCATAGGTTTAACCGAACATCCGGCTCAGCCAGCCGCTGTTCTCGTTTTTGTCGATAACCTGAGCAAGTTCGCCGGCATCGAACCAGGCTCCCGAGCATTTGTCGCAAACATCGATCTTGATCTGTTCAAAATCGGTCTCGACCAATTTTCCGTCGCAGCGCGGACAGTTCATTCCGGTCGCCCCGGCATCGGCGAGCTTCGCCTTCATTTTTTCGATAAGTTCTTGCTCCTTGCGGCGAAAGTACTCGTTTTCAAGAGCTTGTCCGCGATCTTCCAAGTCAATCGGCATTTTGTTTTGAGTCTCCTTAGATAATTTTTCTAGAATTATAGTTAACGGGCGCGGCAAATGAAAAACGCGGAATCCGGTTATTTCCCTGACGCTTGACACCGGACTTCCAAGAACTGATGATTTCGGTCAGGATGGACGAGAAAGACATTGAGTTCATGCGGATCGCAATCGATTCCGGACGCGCCGCGGCTGATGCCGGCGAGGTCCCGATCGGCGCCTGCATCGTCGATTCCGACGGAGTTCTGATCGCATCTGCCGGTAACCGGACGATCTCGGATTCGGACCCGACGGGCCACGCTGAGATCGTCGTCCTGCGCGAAGCCTCGCGGAAGATCGGAAACTACCGGCTTATCGGAACAACGGTTTATTCGACGATCGAGCCATGCGCGATGTGCGCCGGCGCGCTCGTCAACGCGCGGGTGAAACGCTTGGTTTACGGCGCTGACGACGAACGGTTCGGCGCCGTCCGGACCGTGTTTACGATCTGCACGAGCGATCGGCTGAATCACCGGCTGGAAGTCGAATCGGGCGTGCTTGCCGAAGAATGCCGTAAATTGATGCAGGATTTTTTCCGGCAGCGCCGCCTGAAACCAAAGTAAGTACTTTTCCGACTTGAATTTCTCCGATCCCGCTTAGTATTATGTCTATTCGTCCGCCGCGGAGAGGTGCGAGAGTGGTTGAATCGGACGGTCTCGAAAATCGTTGTGCCCTAACGGGTACCGTGGGTTCGAATCCCACCCTCTCCGCCAGTTTTATTTGGGATTTTCGATTTCGGATCTTGGATTTCTAATTTGATTTTCAAGGTTCGACTAAATATCAAGATCGATGTTTCAGTTGCGGACGTGATCCGCAATTCGTTTTTTGGGACGAACGATTTTTGAAAGTTCGCGGAAAGGTGCAAGAGTGGTTGAATTGGCAGCATTGGAAATGCTGTGAGCCTTAACGGGTTCCGTGGGTTCGAATCCCACCCTTTCCGCCATCACGATTTCGGTTCGGCGACCGTTGTTCGATCCGGAATTGTCATATGGCTTCAGGCTCCGCACAAGGTTTGAGTTGTGAACTCCGCTAGGTCCGGAAGGAAGCAACGGTAGCGATTTCAGCTTGTGTTGCGGTTAAGTCTGAAGCCTCCAGATCATTTGAGGTGAGGGATTTCGGAATGGTTTCCGGAATCCACGGTCCGGCATCAAAAGCGGGCGTAACTCAATGGTAGAGTGTCAGCTTCCCAAGCTGAAAGTTGCGAGTTCGATCCTCGTCGCCCGCTCCATTTCCATTTCGGGTATCAGCATTTTCAGATTGGGTTAAATTGCGTTCAAAATTCAAGATTCAAGGGCTGCTGAAGGTTGGGAGTCAAAACGCAATTCAAGATTCAAGACCGAATAACTTTGAATCTTGATTCTTGAATTTTGAATCTGTAGCGTTTGAATTTTGAATCCTGTAACGCCTTTCCGGCTGCCGGCTCAATCCGTTTGTTCCCGCATCAAAAAGCGGTTATCATCGTGTTTTCTCTGAATACCAAACGAACCGGTTGATTCGTGCCATATCCGTCCGAATCCGAAGTCGCCGATAATCATGTCTTACCAGGTAATCGCCAGAAAATGGCGGCCGCAGTCATTTGAAGAGGTCACAGGCCAGGAAGCGATCACGCAGACGCTCCGGAATGCGATTGAGCATGACCGGCTGCATCATGCGTATCTTTTTTCCGGCGCCCGCGGCGTCGGCAAAACGACCACCGCAAGACTTTTGGCGAAGGCATTGAATTGTCATAAAACCGATAAGCCGAATCCGGCCCCGTGCGCATTTACCGATCCGGATGCGTGCCCGTCGTGCCGCGAGATCGCGGAAAGCCGTTCGATCGACGTGCTTGAGTTCGATGCCGCATCGCATACGGGCGTTGACGACATCCGCGTCATCATCCTTGAAGGAATCAACACCGCACCGGCGCGCGACCGGTTCAAGATCTTTATCATCGACGAAGTTCACATGCTTTCGAATTCGTCGTTCAACGCGCTCCTGAAAACGCTTGAAGAACCGCCGCCGAATGTCGTTTTTGTGATGGCGACAACCGAACTTCATAAAGTTCCCGATACGATTTCATCGCGGTGTCAGGAGTTTGAGTTCCGGACGATCGCGGTGCCGAAGATCTTTTCACGACTGCGTCTGATCGCAGACGCCGAACGGATTGACGTCACCGACGAAGCACTTCGTGAGATCGCGCGTTCGGGCGAGGGCTCGATGCGTGATGCGCAGAGCAACTTCGATCAGGTGATAAGTTTTTCGGACGCTAAGATCGACGTCCTCGATGTCTCGAAAGCGCTTGGCATCGCCGGCGCCGAGATGCTGACGCGGATCGTCACGGCGATCGCGCACAATCAGCCGGTGGAGGCACTTAAAGTCGTCGATGAACTCATCTCACGCGGCCACGATCTGCGCGCATTTTGCCGCGATCTGCTGGCATTTACCCGTGATTTGCTCGTGACAAAGATCGCGGGACACAATGAACTGCTGCTTGAGACCGCAGCCCTTCCGATCGATGAACTGGAGAAGTTCGCTCAGCATTTTTCCGAGTCCGATCTGGTCCGATGCTTCAACTCGCTGACCGAAACGGAACTGAAACTGCGTGACGCAACGCAGTCGCGGTATGTCCTCGAAGTCGGACTGGTCAAACTGGCCGAAATGCGGCGGGTCGTCGCAATCGAACGCATTGTCGAACGATTGGTCCGGCTTGAGTCGGCACTCGGGAACGCTGAATCGGATCGCGGAGAAGCGCCGACGTCGGAAAAAAAAACTCTGAAATCCGGTCCGCCGCCAGCTGACGCTCCGTTTCCGGCCCGATCTTCTGAACCGGTTGCCGCAATCACACTGCCGTCAGCCGAATTCGTCCCCATTCCCGAGCCAGCGGTCGCCGACGAACGTGGATCGCCATTGGACGAACCGGATTTCGGTCCGGATCGGCTGATAATTGACGCCGGCTTTCGCGGCGAAGATCCGTCGCCCGGAGTTCCGCGCCAGTCGCTGCGGGAAATGATCGCTGCGATGCCGCTCAAGATGCTTCCGATCAGTTCGGAAGAACTCGCCCACGTCGACGATAACTGGCTTGACACGGCCTATGAATTGAAACTCAGCCGTAGTGGGGACGATCTGTTTCCGATGGCGAACGCCGAACGGCTATTCGCTTCGCTCGGGTTTTCGGCAACGATCGAAAACGCCGCCCCGAACGGCGATCAGAAACGGCCGCGGGCTGAAATTGATCTTTCGGGGCTCGACCGTGAAGCCGAGCTACCGGCACCGGTTCTGCCGGAAAATCCGACGCCGGAGGACCGCGCGGCATATGCTGCTGCCCACCCGAACGTCGTCCGGGTTATGAAAACTTTCCGGGGAAAGATCGTCGAAATCCGCGAGACACAAAAAACCGGGAACAAAATCTGAGCGCATCCGTAATTAGTCTCGGAGGTGGTTAAGACATGCGCGAACCTTGGATAGCTGGTATTTTGAGTTTTTTGGTGCCCGGTGTCGGGCAGATTTACAACGGTCGGATCATCATCGGAATTCTTTGGCTCGTTCTGACGGGCGTTTCGTGGATCGGGTCGGCCGGAACACTCGGCTGGATCGTTCATCTGATCGCCGCATGGTGCGCCTACAGCTTCGCGAAAGATAATCCGGTCAGGTAAGAAGTCAGAAGTTTTTCATGCAATCCTCCTTTGCCCGTCGATCGATATCGGCGGGCTTTTTTACATTTCGCGGGCGCATAACGTAGAATCAACTTTGGTTTTTAAGGCAACTAAGGGCGTGGAGCGCGGAATTGTTCGCCGCCGGGGCGCGAAATTATGGTCAAAGAAGGATTCCCGTTTGTTTTCGGCGCGCTGTTGCCGGCGATTGTTTTTTTTGCGCTCTTCATCGCCATTGGCGGATTTGCGTTTCTTTCGGCGGGCATCGTTTTCGTGTTGCTGACCGCGTTCATGGCGTATTTTTTCCGGGATCCGGAACGGACACCGCCGGTTGGCGACGACATCATCGTTTCGGCCGCCGACGGCCGCGTGACACGCGTTGAAGATCGCGGCGATGCGAAATTCGTCAGTGTCTTTTTGTCGCCGTTTGACGTCCACGTCAACCGATCGCCGATCGCCGGCACCATTTCCGCCGTCGATTATGTAAAAGGGAAGAAAGCACCGGCCACAAGCGATGAGTCAAGCCTGACCAACGAGCGCAATTCTCTGACGATCGAGAATGCGGCCATGTCCGTGGTTTGTACGCAGATCGCCGGAATCGTTGCGCG